>JBEHXY010000087.1:0-11464 GCA_048498455.1 Planctomycetota bacterium
CTCCGCTGGTCCCTCCTCCATCGCCTCAACACCACCTCCAACGACTCCCCCGCCACCGCCTGCCGCCCCTACGACGCCTCCGCCGCCGGCACCGTCCTCGCCGAGGGCGGCGCCGTCCTCATCATCGAAGAACTCCAGCACGCCCTCGCCAGAAACGCCACCATCTACGCCGAAGTCGTCGGCCTCGGCGCTTCCGCCAACGCCTCCGCCGCCGCCTCCGTCATCGACCCGGACTCGACCGGCGAAGCCCCCGCAGTCGCCCTTAAAAAAGCCCTCAAAAGCGCTGGCCTCGCCCCAGACCAGCTCGACCTCGTCATCCCCTCCTCCTACGCCATCCCCGCCTGGGATCAGTCCGACGCCGCCGCCCTCCACGCCGTCTTCGGCGAAAAACTTCCCCCCATCCTCCCCGCCCGGGCCGGCATCGGCGACTGCGGAGCCGGCGCCCAGGCCCTCGACCTCGTCGCCGCCACTCTCGCCCTCCACCACCAGACCATTCCCCCCGCCGCCAACGTTCACAACCCCATCGCCAACCTTCCCATCCCCACCGCGCCGATCCAAAAACCCCTCACCCACACCGCCACCCTCACCAGCGCCCTGGGAGGCCAAAACAGCGCCGTCATCCTCAAAAAGTACACGTAACTTTCTCGAAACTCGAAACTCCCCTCTGGAAACTCGCCATGCGTAAACGCGTCGTCATCACCGGCATCGGCTGGGTCACCCCCCTCGGCCACGACATCGAAACCGTCTGGAAGCGCCTTCTCGCCGCCGATTCCGGCATCGCCCCCACCACCCTTTTCGACGCCAGGACCTTCCCCACCACCTTCTCCGCCGAAGTCAAAGACTACGACTTCCAATCCGTCATGGGCCCCGCCTTCGACCGCCACAAACACGCCGGCCGCAACACCCGCTTCGCCCTGGGCGCCGCCCGCCAAGCCTGGACCATGGCCGCCCTCCCCCAAATTTCTGGAAACTCGAAACTCGACACTGGAAACTCCCTGGACCCCTACGCCGTCGGCACCTACACCGGCGCCGGCGAAGGCGGCCTCGACTTCGCCAACTTCACCACCACCTCCCTCACCGCCCTCCCCGCCGGCGCCTCCACCATCAACACCGTCACCTGGGGAAACCTCGCCCTCAAAACCTTCGACCCCATGCGCGAAATCGAGCAGGAACCCTCGATGACCATCACCCACCTCGCCATGGAATTCAACGCCCGCGGACCCTCCCTCAACTGCCTCACCGCCTGCGCCGCCTCCACCCAGGCCATCGGCGAGGCCTGCGAAATCATCCGCCGCGGCGATGCCGACGTCATGATCTCCGGCGGCGCCCACTCCATGATCCACCCCTTCGGCGTCACCGGCTTCAACCGCCTCACCGCCCTCTCCACCTTCAACGACAACCCCAAATCCGCCTGCCGCCCCTTCGACGCCACCCGCGGCGGCTTCGTCCTCGGTGAAGGCGCCGGCATCGTGATCCTCGAATCCCTCGACCACGCCCTCGCCCGCGGCGCCCAGGACAAAATCCTCGCCGAAATCGTCGGCTACGGCTCCTCCTGCGACGCCTTCGCCGTCACCGACCAGCACCCCGAAGGCCGTGGCGCCGTCGTCGCCATCAAGGAAGCCCTCAAGGATGCCGAGCTCACCCCGCAGGACATCGACTACATCAACGCCCACGGCACCGGCACCAAGGAAAACGACTCCACCGAAACCCTCGCCGTCAAAACCGTCTTCGGCGACCACGCCAAAAACGTCCCCATGTCCTCCATCAAATCCATGATGGGCCACCTCATCGCCGCCGCCGGCGCCGTCGAACTCATCACCTGCGTCCTCGCCATGCGCGACAGCATGATTCCCCCCACCGCCAACTACGCCAACCCCGACCCCGAGTGCGACCTCGACTACGTCCCCAACAAAGCCCGCCCCGGCAAAGTCGACGTCGCCATGTCCAACAGCTTCGGCTTCGGCGGCCAGAACGACACCCTCATCCTCAAACGCTACGTCCCCTGAGCATCACCCTGTGCCCGCGCCATCCGCGCCCAGGCGGCCGGCGAAGAGTTTGTTGTCGCCTTCGACGCGCACCTTCAGTTCCGGCATGCCGACGACTTCGTAGGTTCCGGAGGCGATGGAGATTTTTTCCGCGGTGAACGCTTCCAGGATGTGGCGGCCGATGGCGTCCTTGACGTCGCGGATCGCGTGGTCTTTGACGATGAAGCGCACCGTGAGTTCGACCCAGTTGTCGGTCAGTCGCACGTAGACGCGCGGGTGCAGGTCGGCTTTCCGCGTGGCGTAGCGGCGCTCCAGCTCCGCGAGATCCTTTTCGCCGATCTCTTCGATCCTGGCCGTGTGCTTCCGCGCGGCTTCCAGCAGGATCTGCTCGGCCCGCTGCCAGCGCGATGCGTAGGAGACGGGGATGACCATCTCCTCCCAGAGGTAGGGAAAATCGCGGGTGTAGTTGAAGACGGGCTCATCGAAGATCTTGGCGTTGGTGACGGTGACGATGCGGCCGGAGTACTGGCGGGCGCGGACCCACATCGCCGGGTCGGCGGCCTGCACGGCGGGGGGCTGGCCCATCTCCATGATGGTCGTCTGCAGGAAGCCGAGGTTCACGACATCGCCGCGGACGCCGCCCATGGTGATGCGGTCGCCGACGTTGAAGGTTTTGCCGCGGAGAATGACGATGTAGCCGGCGAAGGCGGTGATGACGCGCTGCAGGGCGAAGGCGAGGCCCGCGGTGACCAGGCCAAGGAAGGTGGTCATGCGGCCGGGCTCATCGAACCAGATCGAGAGGATGCCCATCACCAGGACGATGGCCATGAAGAGGTGGATGCCCTGGCGGGCCCAGAAGCGCACGCGGGTGTTCTGGGTGCCGCTGACCAGGACGTGCAGCAGGCCGCGCAACAGCCACGAGACCACCCACAGCGCCAGGATGAGCCCGATGGAGAAGAGGAGCTTCTGGCCATTTTCGGCGTTCACGCCGACGAGCTTCACACCGAAGATCTGCAGGGCCCCGTTGGGTCCGACGAACTCCACGACTTTTGCCAGCGGCAAGCCCCAGCCCATCCGAATCTCCTCCACGGGAAGTGGTTTCGAGAAATGGACAGGAGCAAATTCCGGGCGAGCGGGCATGCTTCGCGGGAGTGGCGTCGAGAGCGCGTGGGGGGCAGCGATTGCTGGAGGCATCAGCGGACGCTTGAGGCGTCGGCAAGCGTGGTTGCGGCGTGGGCATGCTCCACGACGGCGCCGCCGGAACCTCTGCGGGCCGCGATCATCTCCACCAAGCCGAAGACCATCAGTCCGACGCCGATGACCAAGAGCATCGGCCGCGCCGTGGGATGGACGGCCAGGCCGCGGAGGGCCGCGCCGACGCCGCCGGCTTCGCGGGCATCGTTGTCCAGGGCGACGCGGAGCAGGAGGATGGCCACGCCGACGAAGACGATTCCCCGCGCGGCAACGCCGAAGCGCCAGAGCCAGCGCAGGGTCCGCCGGGCGCCGAGGAACAGGGCGTCAGGGGCGCGCATCACGGTGCGCCACACTTCAAAAACGCCAAAGCCGCCGATGCCCAGGGCGATCAGCCCCAGCACGATGCGCCCGCCGGGCCAGCCGAGGAGCCAGCCGACATGTTCGCGGGTGGCGTGGTCATCGCCGCCGACATCGTTGAGGGCGAGGTTGACGGCGAACCAGGTGAGGCTGGTGTAGGTGCCGGTGAGAAAGAGCGCGACGATGCGCCGTCCCCACGCCTGGAGGTCCATACGGCGTTCGATGCACAGGGCCAGCAGGTGGGCGATCGCAAAGGCGGCGAAGCCCGCAGCCAGGACCAGCACGAGGGCCCGTCCGGCGGGATAGGCGATGAGGGCGGTGAGCGTGCCCTTGGGGCCGCGGGCGTGCTGGAGGTGGGCGGCCGCGAGCAGGGCGACGAGGCCCATGAGCAGGTAGAGCACCCCGCGCGCGGCGAGGCCGAGACGGCCCAGGCTGACGGCGGCTTTCCGTGCCTGGGCCCGGGCGATGGCTGCGGTGGGCCGCGGATCGGTCATGGCTCCTCCGGACAGGTCGACAAATGATAGCTCAGCGCCCGGAGCGACCTTGTGCCGCAGAAAAATATTGCGAGGTGCGCGGTTTCGGACGCCGCGCGGCGCGGCTCACGCGCTGACCCGCAGCGGCGCCGGGCCTACAATGCATCGCCTTTCGCCTCGGAGCAACTCCATGCCGCGCCCCGCACGATCCCCCCGCCCTTCGACCTCGCGCACGATCGCATTCGGCGACATCCACGGATGCCTTGCGCCGCTCAACGCGCTGCTGGAGCACCTGCAGCCCACGCCGGAGGATCACCTGATTTTTCTGGGCGATTACATCGATCGCGGCCCCGATTCCGCGGGGGTCATCGAGCGGCTCAAGGGGCTCAAGGCGAAGCTGCACGTCTCGTGCATCATGGGCAATCACGAGGAGATGATCCTGGGCGCCCGCAGCGACCAGGACACGCTGCTGGATTGGCTGCGCAACGGCGGCCGCGCCGCGCTCGCCTCTTATGCCACGCCGCCGGAGGATTTTGCCCGCCTCAAGGACATTCCGATGGAGCACTGGGAATTTCTCGAGACCCAGCTGGTGCCGTATGTCGAAACGGCGACGCACCTGTTCGTGCATGCGTCGGCGGATCCGGAATCCCCGATGTCGCACCAGTCGGACCACACGCTGCGGTGGGAGCGTTTCGAGTCGGTGACGCGGCCGCACTTTTCCAACAAGATCCTGGTGTGCGGGCACACGCCCCAGCCGGAGGGCCGGCCGGGCCACAAGGGATTCGCCATCTGCCTGGACACGCATGCCTTCCGCGGCGGCCCGCTGACCTGCCTCGACGTGACCACCGGGACGATCCACCAGGCGTCGCCGGAAGGGGAAATCAGCCACGCGCCGCTGGCCGAATTTGAGGAGTGAGTTGCGGGTGATCGCGGCGCGTCAGAAGCCCAGCCGCTCGCGGAGCACCCGCTTGCCCATGGCCCCGACGGCCCGCCCGGCGACGACGCCGTTGCGGAACAGGAGGAACGTCGGCATCGCCTGCACGTTGAGCTGCCGGGTCACGCCCGGCGCCTTTTCCGCATCGATCGTCACCACTTTCACCTGGCCGGCCAGTTCATTGGCCAGGTCTTCCAGCACCGGCTTCATCGCGCGGCAGGGGGGGCACCACTCGGCGCCGACATCGACCACCACCACGCCCTCGGCCACCGCCGCGGCGAACTCCGCCTCGCCGACCTCGACGACCGTTGCAACATCTGCCATGACCTGTCTCCTGACTGCAGACCTTTTTCTGACGCTTTCACCTTAGTGTCCGTCCGTGCATAGGACCAATCTGTTATAGTGATGGTGAATATAGGGAACACCTATGGATCCGGAAGTGCAGAATCTCCGCTATTTTCTCGCGGTGGCCGACAGCGCGAGCTTCACCGCCGCGGCGCGCCGCTGCGGGGTGGCGCAGCCGTCGCTGAGCGAGGGCATTCACCGGCTGGAGCGGGCCCTGCGCTGCCGGCTGTTCGATCGCCTGCCGCGGGTGGTCCGCCTGACCGATGCCGGCCGCGACCTGCTGCCCCGCGCCCGGGAGGCGCTGGCCGCCATCGATGCGCTGCGGCCGGCGCTGGCGCGGCACGCCACGGAAATCACCGGCCCGCTGATCCTCGCCGCTTCGCCGACGCTGGCGCCCTATCTCGCCGCGCCGGCGCTGGCGGCCTTCACCCGTGCCCACCCGCAGGCGCAGGCGACGCTCCGGGAAGGACCGCCGGACCAGCTCGTCGCGCTGCTCAAATCCGGCGATGCGGGCATCGCGCTCCTGGGCACGCCGGTCGATGATCCGCAGTTACTCGTGGAGCCGCTTTTTTCCGAGTCGCTGCTGGTGGCGATCGCAAAAAAGCATCCGCTGGCCAGCCGCACCGAGCTTTCGCTGGCGGATCTGGCCCACGAGCCGCTCATCGTGCCCGACGAGCTCACCGCCTTTCTTCCTCCGCGCTGGCAGTCCCGCGACAAGCCGGCCCTGCGCGCCCTGGGCCTCAGCGCCGCCACCGCCCTGGCGCTGGTCCATCACCACGCCGGTCCGTGCCTGCTGCCCGCTTCCGCGCGGCCGCACGGGCGGCGTTCCACGCTGTGCTTCCTGCCGCTGCGTCCCACGCTCGCGCGGCCAGTGGTGGCCGTCACGCACCGCGACCGGTCCCGTCCGCCGACGACCACCGCGTTCCTGCAGACGCTGCGCGCTACGCTGCCGGCGCTGTTGTGAGGTTCCGATTTCCGGGCCGCCCGGGCGCGGGATAGCCGGGGCTTTCGCCGCACATTTCCTTGCCCGTCCGCATTCCTCACCGTACAACACCCTTCGCATCTCCCGCTGCATGGCGCCCGGAGTCCACCCTCGGAGTACCGCATGGCTTTTTCCTCGCACGTCGCTCCCGTTTCCCCGCGTTGCGTGGCCTTGCTGCTGGCGCTGGCCGCGATGGCCGCCTGTTCGCCGACGCCTTCGGCGCCGCCGGGCACGCAGGCGGCGACGGAGAATCCCACCTCGCTGCCCTTTCACAACCCGTCGCTGCCGCTGGCGGATCGCGTCCACGATGTCATCTCGCGGCTCACCCTTGATGAAAAAGCCGGCCAGATGCAGATGGATGCCCCCGCCATCCCGCGTTTGGGCATCCCGGCTTATCACTGGTGGAACGAAGCGCTTCACGGCGTGGCCCGCAACGGCGAAGCCACCGTGTTTCCGCAAGCCATCGGTCTCGCCGCGACATGGGATCCCGACCTGCACCACGAGATGGCCAACGTGATCGCCGTCGAGGCCCGCGCCAAGAACAACGCGGCCCGCCGCGCCGGGGTCACCGCCATTTACACCGGCCTGGATCTCTGGTCGCCGAACATCAACATCTTCCGCGATCCCCGCTGGGGCCGCGGGCAGGAAACGTATGGCGAGGACCCCTTCCTGACCTCGCGCTTCGCCGTGGCGTTCATCACGGGCCTGCAGGGCGACGATCCCTATTATTTCAAAACCATCGCCACGCCCAAGCACTTCGCGGTGCACTCCGGCCCCGATCCCGAGCGTCACCGCTTCGATCCGCAGCCCTCCGAGCACGATCTTTTCGAAACCTACCTGCCCGCCTTCGAAGCCTCCATCCGCGAAGGCCACGCCTTTTCCATCATGTCGGCCTACAACCGTCTCGACGGCCTGCCCTGCTCGGCCAACCCGCGGCTGCTCACCGACATCCTGCGCAACCAGTGGGGCTTCGACGGCTACGTCGTTTCCGATGTCGACGCCGTCAAGGACGTGTGGCAGAACCACCAGACCGCCGGCTCGCCGGAGGAAGCGGCCGCGATGTCCGTCAAGGCCGGCTGCGATCTCAACGGCGGCACCACGTATGCGGCGCTTTCCAATGCGGTCACGGCGGGCATGCTGACGGAAGCCGACCTGGACCGCTCGCTCACGCGGCTCTTCACCGCGCGCTTCCGGCTGGGGCTTTTCGATCCTCCCGGAACGGTGCCGCTGGCGACGCTGCCGCCGTCGATGAACGACAACCGCGAGCACGACGCCCTGGCGCTGAAGCTGGCGCAGGAGTCGCTGGTGCTGCTGAAAAACGACAACCGCACGCTGCCCCTGGATCCCGCGAAAATCCGCACGCTGGCGGTCATCGGGCCCAATGCGGATTCCCAGAACGCGCTCGTCGGCAACTACAACGGCAATCCCGCGCGGCCCGTGACCATCCTGCAGGGGCTGCGCAACGCGCTCAACGCCGGCGGCGCCGACAATGCCCCGCGCGTGCTGTACGCCCCCGGCTGCCCCTATGTCGAAGAGCAGCTTCCGCTGGAGGAAGTCGTCCCCGCGTCGGCGCTGTTCACCGATGACACGCTCAAGTCTCCTGGATTGCTGGCCAATTACTATCCCACCGCCGCCGAATCGCGGCCGCTGCGCACGCGCATCGATCCGCAGATCGACTTCGACTGGTCGCTGCAGTCGGACCGCGATCCGCTGCCGATGGCCGACCAGGTCAACGGCGGCGCGCCCGGCGCCGGCGGGACCTACGTGCAGTGGACCGCGACGCTTCGCCCGCCGGAGACCGGCACCTATTCCCTTGGGCTGGCCGCGCGCGACGCCTTCCGCCTGTACATCAACGACCAGCTCCTGGTGAACGAGTGGGTCCTGGGCGGCCGGCGCACGCACTCCGTGCGCGTGCGCATGGAGAAGGGCAAGACCTATCATCTCACGGTCGATTACCTGCACCCTCCCGCGGCCGCCGAAACGGTGGCCGCGGCCATCGCCCCGGCGGCAACGCAACCGGCGACCCAGCCGGCAGCCACCGGTGGCCGGCGCCGCGGCAACGGCGCGACGACGCAGGCCTCAACGACCGGTCCGGGGCAGGCCGGCGGTCGGGGCGGACGGGGCGGCCCCGCACGGCGCCTGGCGCCGCCGCCCGATGCCGCCATCCAGCTTCGCTGGACGCGTCCCGCCGCCGACGAATCGCCGACCGGTCCCGAGCCGTTCTATGCCGACGCCACGCGTCTCGTGGAGAAGGCCGACGCCACGGTGCTCGTGCTGGGTTTGACCGCCGAACTGGAGCGCGAAGAGCACGACATCGATTTCCGCGGCTTTCTCGGCGGCGACCGCACCGCGATCGAGCTGCCCGCGATCCAGCAGCAGCTCCTCGAGCAGGTGACGAAGGCCGCGGAGCAGAATCACAAGCCGCTGGTCCTGGTGCTCTCCGCCGGCAGCGCGCTGGCGGTGCCCTTTGCCAAGGAGCATGTGCCGGCGATTCTGGATGTGTGGTACCCGGGGCAGAACGGCGGGACCGCGGTGGCCGACGCCCTTTTCGGCAAGACCAATCCGGGCGGCCGGCTGCCGGTCACGTTCTACGCCGCCACCGCCGACCTGCCGGACTTCATGGACTACCGCCTGGCCCCCAGCGCCGATTCCAAGGGCCGCACCTATCGTTATTTCAACGGCAAGCCGCTGTTCCCGTTTGGCTACGGGCTTTCCTATTCCACCTTCACCTACAGCAACCTCTCGGCGCCGCAGCAATCCGCGACCAGCGACGACCTGCACGTGACGGTGACCCTCACCAACAGCGGCGATCGGCCCGGCGATGAAGTCGCGCAGCTTTACCTGTCGCGGCCCAACACGCCCAACGCCCCGGCGCAGGCGCTGGTGGGTTTCAAACGTGTGCCGCTGCAGGCGAAGGAATCCAAAACCATCACGTTCACGGTCACGCCTTACCAGCTCGGCACGATCGATCCCGCGGGCAAACGCACCACGCCCGCCGGCGCGATCACGCTGCGCTGCGCCGGTTCCTCGGCGGCCGAGGGAGCGGCGACGGCCACGGTCACCCTCACCGGCCAGCCGACCGTGCCCCCCTACAAGATGGTCGCGCCGGCGATGGGCGGTGGAACGCCCTGACCTGCGGCCACCGATAATGCCCCGATTGTTTCGCAAAAGAACGCGGGCTCATCGGCGGCAGCGATAGGCAGGGGCAAATCTTCGGGATTCCCTTGGACATCGTGAGGAGGCGCGTTCACAATTCAGCCGCCCCACGTCTCGTGATTCCGGGAGAAGCAGCATGTCCGAAACGATTGAATGCCCCGCCTGCATGCGCCAATTTCGCTGGAAGCCGGAACTCGCCGGCAAGCGCGCCAAATGCAAATGCGGCGGGCGCGTCACCTTTCCTCTCGAGGCGCCCGCCCCGGTGGCGGCGTCGCGGACGGCGACCCTTGCGGTGGAGGGCAGCGGCGATGAGGCCCTCGCGGCGCTGGCCGAACTTTCCACCCGGGAACAGACCGCCGGCGCTCCGCCGGTGCAACTGGGGTATGACTTCTGCCCCCATTGCAACCACCGACTGGAGCCGGGCGCGGTCCTGTGCATGAAGTGCGGCTACAACGCGAAAACCGGCCGCACCCTGAGCACGAAAATCAAAACCGGGCCGGATGCCTCGGAAGTGGCGCTCGCCACCACCGTCGTCGCGGCGCGGGTCGTGCTGTCGCTGGTGGTCGGCGGCGTCGTGGCGGTCCTGGGCGCTGTCGGCTGGATCGCGGTGATCATCCTCACCGGCTACCAGATCGGCATCCTGGCGTCGCTGCTGGGGTTGCTCGTCGGCGGGTCGATGCGCCTGTGCAATCCCCGGGGCGGCGACATGCCGGCGCTGGCCGCCGGGGCCTTCGCGTTCCTGTCACTGGCGATCGCCAAGGGCTTTTTGGTCGTCGTGGCGCTGCGCGCCGAGATCCCGGTCTCCGAGGTCCTGCACCCCCTCGACTTCCTCTGGTTCTTCCTGGCGATCTCCGCCGCGTACAAACTCGCCCGCGGGTGATCGCAGCATCCGCCGGCGCGGGGTCATGGCTGCTTCTTCGCGGCGGGTTTTTCGGCGAGGGAGACGATGCGCAGGTTTTTGATCTGGAGGTGGCTCCAGGTGGTGCGGAAGCCGAAGTAGCCGCGGGTGTAGGGGGCAGGGTCGTCGAGGGTGAAGAGGCGGCGGCCGTTGCACCAGTACTCGATGTGCGTGCCGTCGGCGACGAGGCGGAGGTGGAGGGGGAGGTTGGGCTGGAGGAGCACGTCGGGAGAGTGGAGGTCGTTTTGCGGGAGCAGGGGGCGGATGTCGCGCTGGCCGATGTAGCGGCGGAAGCGGGTGCTGGTGTTGGTGTTGCCGCCCTGGCCGACGTAATAGGTTTTGAGTTCATCGTAGTCGCTGAACTTGCCGGTGCGTTTGCCGGCAAAGAAGTCGCCGGGGGAGCGGGGGTCGGTGGCCATCCAGAAGCAGTTGACGTCGGAGACGCGGTCCCAGGTGCCGGCGGCCTTGATGGGGGTGACGGTGTAGGTGATTTCAACGGGGCCGGTGAGTTCTTTTTTAAGCCAGACGGTGCATCCGCCTTCGGTGTTGATGTCGAGGACGCCGCGGGCGGCGGTGACGCTGCCGCGCTTTTCCATTTCGATGACGTAGTCGCCGGTGCCATGGGTGAAGGTGTCGCGGAAGAGGGGTTTGGCGGCGGTGCAGGCGGGGAGGAGGAGGGCGAGGGACAGGAGGATGGGAGCGCGGAGGGGCATGGAAGGTCTCCACGAGGGCGGCGGTTCAGGGCAGGGCGAGCGCGAGGAGGGCGGTTCGGGCGGCGTCGAGGGTGGCGTCGATGTCGCCTTCGGTGTGGGCGGAGGAGAGGAACCAGGCTTCGAACTGGGACGGGGGGAGCATGATGCCGGCGTCGAGCATGGAGCGGAAGAAGGCGGCGTAGCGCTGGGTGTCGCACTGGAGGGCGTCGGCGTAGTTGCGGATGACCTGCGGGCGCGGGGCGGCGGGGTCGGCGGAGGGCTGGCCGGCGGCGAGCGTGAGGGCTTGCTGGGCCTGGGAGAGGAAGAAGGGGGTGATCATGGAGCCGACGCGCTGGACGGCGAGGGGGATGTTGGCGGCGGCGGCGGCGTCGAGCAGGCCGTTTTCGAGGCGTTCGGTGAGGGCGTCGAGGTTGGGGTAGAAGGCGGG
>JBEHXY010000088.1:0-11450 GCA_048498455.1 Planctomycetota bacterium
GGCGATTTTCGTCGGCTGGTCATCGTCCCGGAAGCGCACCACGCGCGGCTCGACTTCCGCGGCGTTGTCGTTTTCGAGCAGGGCGATGAAGCCGCGGTCGGCGCGCAACTGCTCGAACACGATGTCCATCACGCGGTTGAGGATCTGGTCGACATCGAAGATGGCCGAGAGGGCGGTGGCCACGTGCAGCAGCACCCGAAAGTGGGCCATGGCGGCGGCCGAGGGCTCCGGGGCGGCGAGGATGACCGAGTCGTCGGAGGAGGGGACGGTGGAGATGATGGCCGAATCGCCGGGACGGGAGACATTGCGGGCGTCGACGCTGGGGCCGGGGGCGACGGTGACACTTTGCGTAGGCGATCCGAATACCAGGAGGGTGGACCCCATGCGGATCTGGTCGCCGACGCGGAGTTTCCCCTTGCCATTGATTTTGATGCCGTTGATAAAGACGCCGTTGGCCGAACCGGCATCGACGAGCATCCAGCCGTCGCGGGTGTGCTCGATGCGGGCGTGGCGGCGGGAAACGGTGAGATCGGTGAGGGGCAAATGCTCGCTGGAACGGCCCAGAAGGACGGTTTCGTCCGTCGGTATGTCGAACCGCCGGCCTTTGTCGGGGCCTTGAAGAACGTACAGCGTCAGCACACAAACCTCGTGGGGGAGAGGCGACGTGGAAGCGAGAGAATCCTATTTTCCCAACGTTGTCGGCGTCAACGTTTTCTTAACGGCACGCGGGACAGGGGTTACGTTGCGGCGCCAGGCGCGGGCGCAGCAACCTTGCTCGACAGGAGATTAAGCCCATCCTAACCTTAGCGGACACACGTACAAGAGTATGGCGGGGAAAGTTGACTCCGGCCATGTCTTTTTTTTGAGGGAGCACGCCATGAGCGAATCTGACGCCACTTTCAGTGCCACCAGCGCCGCCGCGGCCCAGGGGGACAAGGAAGCCCTGAAGCAGAAAGCAGTTGCGGCAAAGGACGCGGTCTCGGACCTGGCCGGCGAAGCGAAGCGCTATGCCGCCCACAAGGCCAGCGATGCCAAGGACACCGCCGCGGGCTGGGTGAAACAGGGCAAAGCCAAGGTTTCCGACATGAGCGATTGCACGGTGGATTATGTGCAGCGGAATCCCTACGCGAGCCTGGCGATCGCGGCTGGCATCGGGTTTGTTGCCGGGCTGATCCTTAAGCGGCGTTGAAGCCCAACCCGGGCATCCTGTCGCCCCACCCGCCGTCTCTTCGACAAGGACCGATCTCATGGTCGCGCCCACCGCTGACGCTGAAAGCAACACCACGGACTCGTCGGAGGAGACGAACGCCCGCTCCCGATCCAAAGGCGGCGTGCGCCGACTGACCTCCAGCGCCGTGCGCCTGGTGAGCATCCAGATGAAAATCTGGCTCACGCAGGTCAAGGTCACCGCAATGAAGATCGGCCTCTTCGCGGGCCTCTTTGCCGCGGCCGCCGTGCTGGGCGTTCTCGCGGTCATCTTCCTCTACATCGGGCTGTTCCGGGTGCTCACGGATCTCGTGAAGCTCCAGCCGGTGTGGGCGTTCCTGATCTTCGGCGGGGTGCACCTGCTGCTGGCGGCCGTGCTGGTCATGGTGGCCATCAAGATTCTCACCCGGAAAGAGGACGATGACGACGACGAAGACCCGAAGAAAAAACCCGCCAGGCCCGCCGCTAGTTCCCACGCCCCCAGCACCCCCGCGGCCACGAAGGAGCGGTCATGAGCATGTCGGCTGATTTGAAAGACCTCAAGCGGCAGCGGCGCGAAGAGCTCAAGGCCCTCCACGTCACCTATCTGCGCACCAAACGCGAAGTGCAGCGGGCCGCTTCGCCCGCACGCATCGTGCGCAAGCACCTGGGAGTCGGACTGGGCGTCGCGGCACTGGCGGGATTCCTCCTGGCGCCGCGTCCTTCGGCGCGGGTGAAGTATGTGCGCGTCCCTGCGGAAAAAGCCGAAGAGGCCGCCAAGAAGAGCAACACCTGGATGAACAGCCTCCTCAAGATGCTCGGCCCGAAGCTCGCGGCCTACATCCCGGGGATGGACGGCAAAGCGGGCGAGACGGAGGTCTATGGCCCCCCACCGCCAAAGCATGGCGGAGGCATGAGCGGGGCCTTCATCAAGGGACTCCTGCCCCTGCTCTCGCTGGTGCTCAAGAAGGTCAACGTGCAGAAGATCATCGACCAGGTGATGGCCCAGGTCTCGGGCGGGGTGCGCGATGCCCGCGGCAAGCGCAACGGCGACTCGCAGGGGCAGCCGGATGTGTCGATCGCCGACGTGGGCACCGTGAAGCCGACGGATTTCGATAACTTTGATTGAAATCGGAGGCGGGGGGTTTGGATGCGGATCCGCCGTTCGCGGGGATGCGTCTTTGCGCGCCGGGCGCGCCTTTCAAAGCATCAACTCATGCGAAGTTGCGAGACCGGGCAAGGCTCGGCGATCTGCCGGCCAACCGCCGTCAGCAATTTGCGCAGGCGCTGCACTTGCGCCAGGCCCACGGTGGCGAGCTCGGAAAACAGCGCTTTGACCTCCGCATCCTTGGCGAACACGGCATAGCGCAGATAGAAGCTGGCGGAGCGCTTCTCGGAGGCGATCACCAGCTTCATGGCTTCATCAAACCGGGCATCGTCGCGCGCATCGACCAGCCGCGGACCGACGCACACGGCGAGCTTGTCTTCCTGCGAGAGATAAAAACCGGCGGTGGGGGCCAGGCGCGCAAGCAGCGCCTGGATGCGGTCGCGCTGCTGCCGCTCGTCGCGCGCCATCTGCTCAAACGAATCGCGCAACTGGGGATCGCGGGCTTTTTCCGAAAGCTCGATGTAGCGGTAGGCGGCCACCGCTTCGCCATAAGCGGCGATGGCCAAGGCTTTGTCGTCGGTCAGCTTGGAGAAATCGGTGGTGGAGAACTTTTTGCCCATGCAGGGATTATACGCTTCCCGCGGGGCCGGGGGTATGGGCGTCCCGCCGGCTGCCTATTCCCCGGCAAGGGCATTGGAGAAACCCTGCAGGAAAAGAACCGCCCATTCCCACCGCTGCAGTTCCAGAAGTGACTGCGCCTCCGCCGCAGCGGCGGCGCCGCGGTGGAACTGCTCGACGCGATCCACGAAGCGCGACGGCTGGTGCGGTGAAGGTGTCGGCGGAGCCAGCACGCCCGCCGGGGTCGTGCTTGACCAGGAAAGACCCGACGCCCGCCGCCACCAATAATTGCTGTTCCAGAAGTCGCCCTCGCGGCGGTGGACCACCGCGTGCCATGCGGAGCCCTGCGGCGTCGGGATGTCCTGGCAAAGGGTGTGGGCGGCGGCAAGGTCGTCGGCCAGCACGTGGAGCGCGGCGTGGAGACAGCCGCGCGTCTCGGCCGAGGCCCGCGGGGTCAGGGCATCGACACGTTCCATCCAGCGCGGCACCTGGGCCCTCAGCGGCCCATCCGGAGCGGGCCCCACCAGCGCGGGCATGGCCGAAGCCCAGCGGCCGAAAATTTCTTCGAGGCCGGGAAACAATTGTTGCGGGGTCGGCAGCGACATGACGCGTACTCCCGAAATGTTTTTTGAAAAGTGGGAACAAAGTGGCGGTCGTCGGCATCTTACTTGTGGCGGTGGAAATTGCAGCGGGTGCTGCAACTTCTCGCAGACCACCGCGTGGGGCCGAGAAGATGCGAGGGTTTTGGGCACCGGCGGCTGGGCTGCCGGAAACGCTCGAGGAAGGACGCAGGTCGCAATGAAAATGAACCGCAAAAATTCAAAGATAGAAGTTGCAACCGCAAGGGCTGTAAAGTACAGTAAAAACGCACATATCTCCGTACGCGGTCCACAGAACACATCGCTGGACCGGAGAAACTGACAACCAAACCAGCGGACAAGACGACGGGGACGTTGTTTTTTGTCTGCACTTTCCAGCGGTGGTCCACGCGTTGCTAGGATGCGACGCAGAAAGCCACAGAAAACTTTCATTTGCCACCACGCCACGGGGCGGTCTCTCCTGCCATCATAGAGCCGCCCCATTTTTTATTTTTGCTCCGCATCCGCGCGTGAACGTCGGGAAAACGCCCGGGAAAACAGGGGCTTCCCGCCCAAGGGCACGCCATGGAAACTGCTCAAGAAAGGTGGGGCACACTCAAACGCAAGCGGCGATGCACCGCGCAGGGGGATACAGGGGAATCACGGGAACGCTGCGGGGGGTGCAGGGGGACGACACGCCGGCGCTTTCTTGTGCGCACCTGCCCGCAACCGCCCCGTCGCTGGACGCGCGCCGGCCATCGGGCCGATAAGCTCCCCATGAAGCGCTTGTGGTTCAAACGGATCGTCTGGGGCGTCACGTTGGTGGCCATGACCGGCTTCTCCGCCTGGGTGGGTCGCAGCGGCGGCCGGGTGCCCGCGGGCGTGCAGGAAGGCACTCCCTGGGCGGTGCGCTGGACGATCATCGCCCTGGCGTCGGTGGGCGTCATCGTCGCGGTGCTGCGGATGCGTCGCCTCCGTCATTAGCCCCTCCTTCCCTGCGCTTCTCCCACCGCTGCCGCCCCCTATCCTCAACCCTGTCCGCCAGCCTTCCTGCAAACCCGCGGCGCTGCAGCGCTCCCATAAGCGCCGCGTTAATCTGCATCGTACCCATTGCCAAAGCGGGGGTTATCGGGCGATGGGGGCATTGCCTTTGCTCTTCTCTTGTTCTGTAGAAAAAGCTAGCCCAGCGGGGCCACTTTGACAGCCTTGAGGAGTTCGCAGCATGAAAAACCCACGACACAATGGCGGCGCGGCTCGCGATTACGACAAAAAGTTTGATTTCTCCAGCCCCGACGCCCGCGACAGTTCCAACCGCACCGCCCTCCACCGGTATCTCCCCGCGGAGCTCCGCGCCGATGGCGGCCGCGTGTCCACCGCCGCTCGCGCCACCGACGACGAACAGTTCTCCGGTCAGGACTTCAAGGCCCGCTGGTGGCCGTCGCCGGATGCCTGGCAGTAAGGCGGATCCATCCTGCCAACCGCCCGGCGAACGCCGATCGAGACGCCGTGCCGGCCCTTGGGGCCCCCGACGTCCGCAGGCGATATCCCAGCAGGCGATATCCCACCGAGGGCCGCGACTTCTCAGCGTGAAACGACTCCCCGCCGGCGATGCCCATCGCCGGCTTTTTTTTCGCCGCCGCCGCGCCGGGGGCTGGGGGCACCCCGTTTGTTGAGCTTCCCCTCGAAGGAAGCTGAGGACCCGTCATGCCTGGTTTCATGTTTGCCACCGGGGTGGAGAACAGCTACCCCACCATCGCCCGCGGCGTGCGCGTCGATGAGATGGAAAAGTGCGGGCACTACAAATACTGGAAGGACGACCTGCGGCTCACGCGCGACCTGGAAATCCATTACCTGCGCTGGGGACCCGCCAACTATAAGGTCTTTCTTGGGCCGGGAAAATACGAGTGGTCGTGGGTGGATGATGTGCTTGCCGAGATGAAGCGGCTGGCCATTACGCCCATCGTCGATCTCTGCCATTTCGGCCTGCCCGACTGGCTCGAGAATTTTCAAAACGCCGACTTCCCGGAGTACTTTGCCGAATATGCCGGCGCTTTCGCCCGGCGCTACCCCGAGATCCATTACTGGACGCCGGTCAACGAAATCTTCGTCTGCGCCACCTTCTCGGGCCTGTATGGCTGGTGGAACGAACGTCTCGCCACCGACAAGGCCTTCGTCCGCGCGATGGTGAACCTCTGCAAGGCCAACGTCCTGGGCATGCAGGCGATCCTTAAATTTGTTCCCGACGCCGTCTTTATCCAGAGCGAAAGCTCCGAGTACGTCCACCCCAGCACCCCCAAGGTGATGAAACAGGCCAACTTCCTCAACCAGCGCCGGTTCATCCCGCTCGATCTGACCTACGCCAAAAACGTCTCCGCCGAGGTCTATCGCTACATGATCGAAAATGGCATGCGGGCCAGCGAGTACGACTGGTTCATGAACCAGAAGCTCAAGGCCCGCTGCATCATGGGCACCGACTATTACGTCACCAACGAACACCTGATGAAGCCCGACGGCACCCTGATGCCCTCGGGCGAATTCTTCGGCTACTACGTCATCGCCAAGCAGTACTACGAACGCTACGGCCTGCCCCTCATGCACACCGAAACCAACCTCTGGGAAAACGACGGCAGCGTTCAATGGCTCTGGAAGGAATGGAACTGCATGCTGCGCCTCCGCCAGGATGGCGTGCCCATCGTTGGCTTCACCTGGTACTCCCTCACCGACCAGATGGATTGGGACACCGCCCTCCGCGAAGACAAAAAAAAGGCCAATCCCGTTGGTCTCTATGACCTCAACCGCAAAATTCGGCGCGTGGGACAAAACTACCGCCGCCTCATCATGGACTGGCGGGAAATGCTGCCCTCCGGCTCCAGCGCCCTGATGCTCGTCTAAGCCTCGCGGGCCGCAATCTCAAAAATACAGCGCCCTGTCATGATGACGACAAACGCAGCGTGTCGCAGTGGGTAATGGCCACGCGCGGCCATGCCTCGGCGAAATAAAAAAAATCTGGACGGTTCTTCCATCCGCAAGACAACTGCAGCGAAGTTGAGCGGCGATTACTTGCCGCCCCCGGCAAAAGCTGCCTCTGCCCGGCAACGATCGGGGGCATGGGATTTGCGAATCGCTGAGGTACACCCGGACTACGCGCACGCACGGTTGATTGTTGTGGAGAACAGGGATGGTTGTGGATGTGGCCATGAAGGATCGGCACGGTTACCCCCGCCCGATCATGGAACGCGATGAATGGTTTAATCTCAACGGTTTGTGGGAGTTCGCCATCGATCCCCAGGGAACCTGGACCCGCCCCGAGCAGGTCGCCTTTGACCGCCGCATCCTGGTGCCCTTTTCCCCCGAAACCCGCATGAGCGGCATCCACGAGACCGGCTTCTACCAGGCCGTCTGGTACCGCCGGGAAATCGAAACCCCCGACCTCAGCGGCGACCGCCGCCTCGTCCTGCATTTTGGCGCCGTCGACTTCGCCGCCACCGTGTGGGTCAACGGCCGCCTCGCCACCCGTCACGAAGGCGGCTACACCCCCTTTCGCGTCGACATCACCGAGCTCCTGGGCAGCTCCGGGCGCGATGTCATTGTCGTGCGCGCCGTCGACAGCCCCCTCGACCTCTCCAAGCCCCGCGGCAAACAGGACTGGCAGCTTGAACCCCACTCCATCTGGTACCCGCGCACCACCGGCATCTGGCAAACCGTCTGGATGGAACGCGTCTCCGCCACCCACCTCCGCTACGTCCGCTGGACCCCCGTCGTCGAACGCTGGGAAATCGGGTTCGAAACCCGCCTCGAAGGCCGCCACCGCGACGACCTGCGCATGCACGTGAAGCTCGAAGCCCACGACAAGGTCCTCGCCGACGACATCTACAGCGTCACCGCCGACGAAGTCCACCGCAAGATCGCGCTTTCCGATCCCGGCATCGACGACTCCCGCAACGAGCTCCTCTGGAGCCCCGGCTCGCCGATTCTCATCCGCGCCCATATCCGCCTGCTCGACGAAGATGGCGAAGTCGTGGACGAGGTTCGCAGCTATACCGCGCTCCGGTCCATCACCATTCAAGGCGACCGCTTCGTTCTCAATGGCCGGCCCTATCCCCTGCAGTTCGTCCTCGATCAAGGCTATTTCCCCGAGTCTGGCATCACCGCTCCCGACGACAACGCCCTCCGCCGCGATGTCGAGCTCGCCAAGGCCATGGGCTTCAACGGCGTCCGCAAGCATCAGAAAATCGAAGACCCGCGCTATCTCTATTGGGCGGACACCCTCGGCCTGCTGGTGTGGGAGGAGATGCCAAGCGCGTATCGCTTCACGCGCACCAGCATCGAGCGCCTCATGACCGAGTGGAAGGACGCCATCCGCCGCGACATCAGCCACCCCTGCATCGTCGCATGGGTCCCCTTCAACGAAAGCTGGGGCGTGCCCGATCTCCCCGAAAGCCCCGCCCAGCGCCATTACGTCCAGGCCCTCTATCACCTCACCAAAACCCTCGATCCCAGCCGCCCGGTCATCGGAAACGACGGCTGGGAAAGCGTCGCCACCGACATCATCGGCATCCATGACTACGACGACAAACCGGAACGCATCGCACGCCGCTATGGCAAGGAAGATCTCCCCGCCACTCTCTTCAAACGCGAACGCCCGGGCGGCCGCCTCCTCACGCTGGGCGAGCAGGCCCACGCCAATCTTCCCGTGATGCTCACCGAGTTCGGCGGCATCGCTTATTCGGCCGACCTCGAAACCACCTGGGGCTACACCCGCTGCGAAACCGCCGAGGAACTCGCCAGCCAGTACATCGCGCTGCTCACCACCGTCCGCTCCATCCCCATGCTCGCCGGTTTCTGCTACACGCAATTCGCCGACACTTACCAGGAAGCCAACGGCCTGCTTTTCGAAGACCGCACGCCCAAGTTTCCCCTGAAGCAAATGGCTCTCGCCACGCGCGGCCCGCGCAATCGCGTCGAACAGCACATGGAAGCCGCATGGCGCGAGGGCCTTATGGATCGCACCCGCGCGTCCCACCTCGAACCCGCCGCGGACCACGAGGTGCGGGCCGATCGCTGATGCCCGCGTTTCGCGTTTTTCACAAGGAGCACTGCATGACGGACATTCAAACCCAACCACGGCAGGCGGAGAAGACGGCCACAGGCCAACAGCGCGCAGCAGGCCTGCTCTTTGATTCCTTCTGGATGGGCGGTTTTGAATCGGCATGCCAGATCAACACCCGCGGGGTCCGCATCGATATGCTCGCCGCCACCCAGCACGACGCCCAGGTTCTCGAAGATTACCAGCTCGTCCGCTCCGTCGGCATCCGCACCGTGCGCGACGGCGTCCGCTGGCCCTGCGTCGAAACTTCGCCCGGCCACTACGACTGGAGCACCTTCCTCCCCATGGTTCGTGCCGCGCGACGCAGCGGCGTCCAGGTGCTGTGGAACCTTTTGCACTATGGTTGGCCACCCGACATCGACATTTTGTCGGGCGCCTTTGTGGAAAGATTTGCGCGGTATTGCCGCGCCGCCGCTCAGCTCGTTAAAAATGAAACCGACGCGCCCCCCGTTTATGTGCCCGTCAACGAAATCTCTTTTCTTTCCTGGGCCGTCGGACATCGCGGAATCATTCAGCCCGTCGTCCTGGGAAGAGGCTGGGAAATCAAGCAGCAGCTCGTGCGCGCCGCCATCGCCGGCATGGAAGCGGTCTGGAACGTCGACCCCCGCGCCCGCTTCGCCCACGTCGATCCCATCATCCACATCATTCCCCCGCGCGATCGCCCCGACCTCGCTGAACAAGCCGCGCGGCAGCGAGAAGCCCAGTTCCAATCCTGGGACATGCTCGCCGGCCGTCTCTGCCCCGAACTCGGCGGCAACATCAAGTATTTGGACATGGTCGGCGTGAATTATTACCACGCAAACCAGTTCGAAACCCCCGATGTGCGCCTCCGCTGGGAGGACGAACCGCGCGACGACCGCTTCCTTCCCTTCCATCGCCTGCTCGACGAAATCCACCAGCGCTATGGACGTCCCTTTTTTGTCGCGGAGACAAGTCATTTTGGCGAGGGCCGCGCGCGCTGGATCGAAGAGATCGCGCAGGAACTTTACGTTGCCCGCCTGCAGGGCATCCCCGTCGGCGGCGTCTGTCTCTACCCCATCATCGATCGCCCCGACTGGGAAGACGATGGTCACTGGCACAACAGCGGCCTCTGGGATCTGGTCCCCGACGCCCGCGGCCGCCTTGCACGCGTCCCCTGCACGCCTTACTTGCACGCCCTGCACGCCAGCCAGGCACTGCTTGCAGAACTCGGCTGCACCTGATGCGTAGCGCCGCGGCACAGTAATTGCTGAAGAGACCTTTGCAAAAGGTCGACGTTTCGCCCCGCCCCCGCGCGGGTTCTTTCTGGCGACTGTCCTCGCCGCCCTTGGCCGCCACCCAGGCGTTCCGGGCAGCACGAAACAACTGGTGAAGTACCCCCCAACACCGCCGCGCAATCCGCAGGGGCGCGGCGGAAGACGTGTGTACGCCTGCAAAAAGAGGGAACAAATGCAGACTCTTCCGCTTATCGTTTTTTCACATCTCCGGTGGGACTTCGTCTATCAGCGCCCACAGCACCTGCTGTCACGCCTCGCCAAAAGCCGGCGCGTGATCTTCATCGAAGAACCCATGCACATCGACGGACCCGACCAATGGGAAAAACACGTCTCTGAGCCCAACGTTCTCGTCTGCCGGCCCCGCACCAACCGCGCCTCCCATGGCTTCACCACTGAACAGATCGACGCCATGAAACCGCTCGTCGAAGCGCTCCTCAAGGAAGAAAAAATCGATCAGTATGTCGTGTGGTGCTACACCGCGATGTCCTATCCCCTCGCCGCCGCCCTCAAGCCGCAGGCCGTGGTCTTCGACGTCATGGACGAGCTCTCCGCTTTCAAAGGCGCTCCCCCCGAAATCCTCGAGCAGGAAAAGCGCCTTCTCGAACTCGCCGACGTCGTCTTCACCGGCGGCCCCAGCCTCTACCGCGCCAAGAAAGACCGCCACGCCAATGCCCACTGCTTCTCCAGCTCCGTCGACGCCAAACACTTTGCCACCGCCAGGGATAATTCCTCCCTCGAAGAAGCCGACGATCAGAAAAACATCCCCCACCCGCGCCTCGGTTTCTACGGCGTCATCGATGAACGCATGGACCTTGAGCTGCTCAACGCCATGGCCGTCGCCCACCCCGAATGGCAGATCGTCATGGTCGGCCCCGTCGTGAAGATCGACCCCGCCGATCTCCCTCGCCCCGGCAACATCCACTACATGGGCCAGCGCGGTTACACCGACCTGCCCAGGTTCCTCAAGGGCTGGGATGTCTGCCTCCTCCCCTTCGCCCGCAACGATTCCACCAAGTTCATCTCCCCCACCAAGACCCTGGAATACATGGCCGCCGAACGCCAGATCGTCTCCACGCCGATCCGCGACGTCGCCGACATTTACAGCGACGTCGTCCTTCTCGGCGACACCCCGCAGGAATTCATCCAGGCCTGCGAGAAGGCCCTCGCCATGAGCGCCGAAGAACGCGAAATGCGCATCAAGAAAATGCGCGAAGTCCTCAGCCGCACCAGCTGGGACGCCACCGCCGACGCCATGAACAAGCTCATCGACGAAGCGGTCGCTTCCCGCAAGGCCAAGGCGTCGGGGGCCAAGACCACCGGCCCAAAATGGGCGGGGGCGGGTGAGGAAATCGAGACGCGGGTCGCCGTCGTCGGCGCCGGGCCCACCGGCCTCTCCGCCACCTATCACCTCGGCAAAGATTCGCTCCTCATCGACCAGAACGAAACCGTCGGCGGCTGGTGCCGCTCCATCGTCGACCGCGGCTTCACCTTCGATTACGCCGGCCACATCATGTTCTCCAACGACCCCTACGTGCATCAGATGTACAAGATGCTCCTGGGCGACAACATCCACTGGCAGAACCGCGAAGCCTGGGTCT
>JBEHXY010000089.1:0-11399 GCA_048498455.1 Planctomycetota bacterium
GGGAAGCGGCGGCGGGGTTCAGAGAGGGATCTGGGATTGGGCCGAAGGGGGTGAAGAGGCGGAAGGTGAAATCGGGGGTTTGGAATTCGTCGGTGGCGTGGCCGTAGCGGCGGGTGATCTGGTCTTTGGGGTAGGCGAGGAGGCCAGAGGGTGTTTGCTGATGCGACGCGGCTTCGGGGGTGAAGTTGGATTGGGGGGTGAGTTTGTCGGCGCCGTCGAAGAAGGGGAGGACTTTGAGGGGACCGGGCGCGTGACGCGGGCCGGGCTTGATGCCGATGAAGAGGTCCTGGCCGGCGGGTTTGCCGAGTTGCGCGGCGAGGCCGCCCTTGGTGTTGGGGTGGCCGCAGGTGAAGGAGAGGTAGGCGCCCATGGGGGAATGGTGGGCGTTGAAGAGGGGGTTGGCGTGGAAGGGGGGGAGGGTCATGGCACTGATCTACCAATGGTCAGGGAAAATAGCTGCATCGATCGGCGAATTCTTCGGGAGACGCAATGGCGCCGGCGACGATTAGAAAGTCAAAGACATCTTCCCACGGGCGGGTGTCGCGTATCAGAAGGATGCCGGGAGAAGTTGAACCCGAGGCCAGATGGGCGGCGAGATGCACGGGGAGAGTGTTGCGATCGAGCGAGACGAGCACACGATCCTCGCGCTGGGCCCAGCGGAGAAGATCGGGGTCAGAAGTGCCCAGGGCGGGGGCTTCCGGTTCGCCGACGGTCACGAAATCCAGCGGGAACCCCGCTGCAGCGGATCGTGCGAGAAGCGGCTGCGCCAGTTTGCCACGAAGGTTTTCATCAATGAGATACTTCAGCGGCATTCATGGCTTTCAGGCGAATCTGTTCAAGGCGACGCTGAAGCTCAGCGAGCGAAACGGACGGTGGTGATGAAGCCCGCTGCTGGTCCATCTCCTGGGAACGAGCGAGGAGGTAAGCGTCAATCTCGGGCTGATGATCGAGGTAAAAGGCGATGGCCTTGTGGATGGTGGCGAGTTTGAGGGTGGGGAAGCGCAGGACGAGTTCTTCCGGCGAGCGTCCCTGGTTGTATTCGCCGAGGATATCGGGCAGGGAAACGCGGTGGCCGGTGATGCGGAGTTCGCCATCGACGCACGTGAGGAAGTCGGGCAGCGGCATATCAGGGGGCGTGACCATGGGTTCTCCGACAACATCTCTTGTAACCAGTATAGCAACTCAGATGCGGTGGACGGTGAGGGTGACGGGGTCGATGGCGGCGACGAGGGGGAGGGCGTCGAGGTGTGCGGCGTGGTCGATGTCGTCTTCGAGGCCGGCGTCGATGACGTTGAGGCCGCCGGCGCCCAGGCGGAGGGCGGCGGGGAGGCGGGCGCGGACGGCGGCGAAGGCGTGGTAGGCAAGCCAGGCGGTGTCGGTGAAGGGGAGGTCGGCGCGATAGCTGGTGCCGAGCATGGCAAAGAGGATGGCGCCGGCGCCGAGGACGTCTTCGACGGCGAGTTTGCCGTTGGTGCCGGAGCAGACGAAGAGGGTGTTGCGGGTGTCGACTTCGGCGAGGAGGGCTTCGGCGGTGGCGGAGGCGTTGAGGAGGGCGGCGGCGAAGAGGCGCGGGGCGGAGCGGGCTTTGACGGCGGCGCGGGTGCCGTTGGTGGTGGCGAGGAGGAGGGTGGCGCCGCCGACTTTTTCGGTAACCATTTCGCGCGGGGAGTTGCCGAGGTCGAAGTCTTCGGGTTTGAGGGCGTTGCTTTCGCCGGCGAGGAGGACGGGGCCGTGGGCGGGATTCCATGCGGAGCGGGCGGCGCGGGCGTCGTCCAGGGAACCGAAGAGGCGGACTTCGCGGGCGCCGGCGTGGAGGGCGGTGACGATGGTGGAGGTGGCGCGGAGGACGTCGAGCACGACGACCTGGGCGTTGTGCAGTCTCCCGGGCGCGGCGGCGGCGGCGTCGAGGTCGGCGGGGCTGAGAAGGACGTCGATCATGGGGACTCCCGGGGCGCAGGGGAAAGCGCTCCACCTTAACGGTTGGCCGCCCTTCCGGAAACTTCACCGCTATAGTAAAACCCCGGCCACGACTTTTGCCCGACGCAAGGAGGCTCTATGCCCCGCACCTGTTTCGTTCTCGTTGCCGGCCTCGACATGGGGCTGCTGGCCAGGAATCCGCAACTGCCGACGCTTTCGACGCTGAAGCATTCCACCAGTTACAAGCCAGTGTTTCCGGCGGTCACGTCAACGATGCAGGCGACGCTGACGACGGGAGGCACGGCGGCGGAGCACGGGATCATCTGCAACGGGCTCTACACGTTCAATCGGCCGGAGCTGCGCGGGCACCTGGATTTGTCGAACCATGCGGAAAGCCGGCAACAGGTGTCGTTCTGGGAGCAGAGCAACGCGCTGTTGCAGCGGCCGCGGTTCTGGGAGGGGACGAAGCGGAAGGTGGCGATGCTGTTCTGGCAGAACGCGATGAACGGGGCGGCGGATATTGTGTTGACGCCGAAGCCGACGCACACGGCGGACGGCAAGACGCTGACGGCGTGCTGGTCGAATCCGGCGACGCTGTACGAAGAACTGTCGCAGAAGCTGGGGCCGTTTCCGCTGCAGAATTACTGGTCGCCGATGGCGGGGCTGCCGTCGTCGCAGTGGATCGCGAAGGCGGCGGAGTTCGTGTGGGAGGGGGGCGCGGGCGAGCTGCCGGATTTGCAGCTCGTGTACATTCCGCACCTGGATTACAACCTGCAGCGGCTGGGGCCGACGCATCCGCAGAACAGCAAGGACCTGGCGGACGTCGATGCGCTGCTGGCGCCGCTGGCGGAGAAGGTGCGGGCGAGCGGGGGGACGCTGGTGGTCGCGGGCGATTACGGGATGTTTGATGTGGCCACGCCGGTGATGCCCAATGCGGCGCTGCGCGATGCGGGGCTGCTGGCGACGGTGGCCGGGCCGGCGGGGAAGGTGGTGGTGGATTACGGCGGGTCGGCAGCGTTTGCGATGGTGGATCACCAGGTGGCGCATGTGTACGTGAAACCGGGGCGGGAGGCGGACGCGATGGCGACGCTTTCGAAGGTGACGGGGGTGGCGCGGATTCTCTCGGGCGCGGACGATCTGGCGGAGTTCGGGCTCAACTCGCTGCGCTCGGGAGAGCTGGTGCTGCTGGCGAATCCGGATGCGTGGTTTGCGCATGATTGGTGGCTGTCGGATGCAGAGAAGCCGCAGTGGCAGTTCGGCGTGGACATCCACAACAAGCCGGGGTTTGATCCGCGCGAGTTGTTTTTTGATCCGGTGAAAAAGTGCGTGGAGCAGGATGCCAAGCGGGTGCGGGGATCGCACGGGCTGACGCACGACGCCACGCGCTGGCCGGTGATTTTGAGCGATGCGGAGCTGCCGTCATCGGAGCCGTTTGCGTCGACGCTGATCGCGCGGTGGCTGGCGCGGCTGACGGGGTGAGGGGAGGAGTCGGCGAAAATCTGACGGCGTCAGGGGTCGCGCGGGGTGGTGGCGGGCTGGCTGGCGAGGGGTTGGGGGGCGGTCCAGGTGATGCCGTCGTCGAGGGCCCAGTTTTTTCGGGCGCGGTTCATGTAGGCCTGGAGTTTTTTGCCGGGGCAGTTGGTTTTGCCAAGCTCGCCGTGGGTGAAGACTTCGGCCATGGGAATTTTGTAGAGCTTGCGGACGAAGGCGATGAAGCCGGCGAGGGCGATGAGTTGGGCGGCGGCGGGGGTTTGGATTTCGAAATTGCCCATGCAGACGATGCCGAGGTTGTGTTCGTTGTGGCCGCGGCAGTGGGCGCCCATGTAGGCGAGGGGCCGTGCCTGCCAGACGCGGCCGGCGCGGTCGATGACGAAGTGGTAGGCGATGTCGGCCCAGTGGCGGTCGGCGGGCTGGGTGCCGGAATGGAAATTGCGGATGCCTTCGAGGGCCCCGGCGGTGTCTTTCCAGGCGTCGGTTTCCAGTTCGCCGGCGGTGTGGTGGACGGTGATGCGCTGCACACCGTTCATCACGTCGATGTCGTAGAGGTTGGGGCGGGCGGCGGTCCAGTCGCTGCGCGGGATGACGATGACCGGGGCGTCGCCGGGGCTGGCGATGGCGTGGCCGGCGGCATCGGGAAAGACTTCGGCGCCAAGGTCCGGGGCGGCGGCGCGGGTGGTGGTGGTGGCGGGGGAGCTGGTGGTGGCGGTCGTAGCGGGCTTGGTGGCGGGCGGGCTGACGGACTGGTCGCGGCAGCTCCAGAGAGACATGGTGGCGGCGCCCAGCGACGTGGCGGAGAGCGCAAGGAAGGCGCGCCGCGTGAATCCGCGGACGGCGGAGGAATCTTCCCTGCATGACTCGCACATGGCTGGCAATCCCGTAGAAGTCCCGAGTAGCATATCGACCGAATGGCTTCAAAAGAACCGCTTTACGGGTAGACCATGCCGCGCCACCGCACCAACGAACCGAACCGCCGCTTTCACGATCGGGTGGCGGCGAAATACGACAAAATCTACGACGATCCCTATTGGGATTTTCACGATCGCATCACGTGGAACCACCTCAAGCCGTTTCTGCCGCGGGATGCGACGGCGGCGGTGATGGACCTGGGCTGCGGTACGGGCAAGTGGGGGCTCAAGCTGCTGAAGGCGGGCTATCCCACGACGTTTTCGGATCTATCCGTGAAAATGCTGGAGGAAGTGCGGAAGAAACTGGAGGCGTGGAAGGCGGCGGGGGACCTGGCGGCGAAGGCGAACCGGGCGACGGTGCAGCAGGCGGACGCGGTGGATCTGCGGGCGTTTCCGGAGGCCCATTTTTCGCTGATCACCGCGATGGGGGACGTGGTGTCGATCTGCTCGGACCCGGGGAAGTGCCTCTCGGAAGTGCACCGGCTGCTTGCCCCGGGCGGGGTGTTTGTGTTCACGGTGGACAACCACCTGGCGGCGATCGATCACTTCATCGCCTCGGGGAATCTGGACGCGCTGGCGGCGTTCGTGAAATCGGGCAAAACCGAGTGGCTGACGAAGAACGTGGCGGAGCAGTTCGACGTGCACATGTTCACGCCGACGCAGATCGACTCGCTGGTGAAGGGCCGGGGGTTCGAGATCATCTCGCGGATCGGCAAGACGATCATTCCCGCGCGGCAGAACCGGAAGCTGTTTGAAGAGGAGCGGGCGATCGAGGTGCTGGTGGACCTGGAGACGCGGCTGCAGGCGGACCCGACGGCGCTGGCGCGGGCGAGTCATATTCAACTGGCGGTGCGGCGGGTGTGAGCGACGACGGGGGCGTACAAAGCGCACAAATGGGCACAAATGGTTTTGTTTGAATTTGGGAGATTTGTGCGGTGCGCGGGGGAACAGGCGGGATTTTTTTGGGGGGTCAGCGGCGGCCGAGGATTTTGCGGGGCAGGCCGCGGGCGGTGTGGACCCAGCCGGCGAGACGGACCTTGGTGCGGAGCTGTTTGAGCTGGGCGTCGTCGGGGGCGATGTCGAGGGCTTCACGCAGCCAGAAGCGGGCGCGGGTGAAATCCTTTTTCGACAGGTAGGCCAGCGCCAGGTTGTGCATGGCGAGCATGTACTTGGGCTGAATGCGGAGGGCGTGGCGGGCCTGCTCAATGCCTTCATCGGTGCGGCCGGCCATCAGCAGCGTGACCGCGAGGTTGTGGCGGGCGGCGGCGCTGCGCGGGTTGGCGGCGAGGATGCGGTTGAAGGCGACCTCGGCGGAACCGAGCTGGCCGAGATCCATCAGCAGACAGCCGAGATCGAGGAGCACGTCCTCCTCGTGGGTTTGCTGCGCCAGCTCGCAGTTGGCGTGATAGAGCGACTCGGAGCGGGCCCCATGCTGGTGATAAATCTGGGCCAGCTTGAGGTGGGCGGCGGGATAAGCGCGGTCATTTTTGACGACGCGGCGGAACTGCTCAAGCGCGCCGCGCAGATCGCCGGCTTCGCGGGCCAGCTCGCCGAGATGAAAGTGAGCGGTGCATTCCTCGGGCTGAAGCTCGAGGACCTGGCGGAATTTTTCAGCTGCGGCCCCGCGGTCGCCGACCTCGACGAGCAGTTCGCCAAGGTCCAGAAGCACATCGATGTCGCCGGGGTTGGAGCGGAGTTCTTCGATGAAGTGGCCGCGGGCTTCGGCGAGTTGTCCCTTGGCCCAGCAGGCGTCGCCGATGCGGGCGTGCACCTGGGGATAATCGGGGTCCATTTCAAGGACCTGCTGCCAGCACCACAGGGCGCGGTCGAACATGCCGCGGGAGAAGAGCGAGTTGCCGATGTTGTAGAAGCAGAAGGGGCACTTTTCCTTGTGCTGTCGGGCGAGATAGAACATCTCTTCGGCGCGGTCGTGGTCGCTTTTTTCGGAGTAGGCGACGATGCGGTGGCAGTAGGAAGCTTCGACCTCGGCGTCGATGTTTTCGACGCGCTCGAAGTATTCGATGGCCTCGTCGAAGTTGCCGGCACGGTTGCAGTCCTGCCCGAGGGCCAGCAGGATCTCGATATCGTCGGGATCCATCTGCAGCGCGCTCTTGTAGGCGCTGATGGCTTCGTCGTAGCGGTCAAGGGCGTCGTAGGTCAGGCCCAGGTTGTAATGCCACGATCCGTTGTACGGATTGATGGCGATCGCCGCCTGCAGCTCATCGAGCGCTTCCTGCCAGTGGCCGCGCTCGTAAAGCTCGTGCGCCTTTTCCACTCGTTGTTCGGCTTCATCCCACTCGGTCATGAGGGGCTCATCTCCGGGTCACCAACTAATCCGATGCTATCAAACCGACCCGTGCAAGGGAAGAGGCTGCTACCGGGGAGCGCCGGGAACCGTGGCCGGCGGCGGCGCGTTGCCGAGCATCTGGACCCAGCGGGCGGCGACGGCGTTGTGCGGATCGATCGCCAGCGCCTCGTTTGCGTAGCGCGCCGCTTTCTGCGGATCGCCGGTGCGCATCAGGACATCCACCAGTAGCAGGCGGGGCTCGATGGCCATCGGATTGCTTTCCGCGGCTTTTTCCCAGGCGTCGCGGGCCGCCGCGAGATCGCCGCGGCGGGCGTTGTATTTTCCCCAGACCGTCAGGGCCGTGGCCGACTGCGGCAGGATCTCCAGCGCGGCCTGAAATTCGCGTCCGGCGGCGGCTTCATCCCCGCGGTTTCCCAGCAGGGCCCCGCGGCTGAGGTGCAGGCCCATCATCTCCGCCTTGCTGCCCTTGGATCGCAGCCCCTGGTCATAGCACTTGAGCGCTTCATCGGGCTGCGCCACCGCGACGTAGGCGTTGCCCAGGTCGGCGTAACCGATGGCAAGCGTGGGCTGGAGCTCGACCACGCGGCGGAAATGGACCAGCGCTTCGAGGGCGTTGCGCGGGTCGGTCGCGCGGGCCCGCTGCAGGGCCATTTCGCCCAGGCGCACGTGGGCCAGCCAGGAATCCGGGTTGTGCACCAGGACATCCTCCCACACGCCGTTGGGCGTGCGGTAGACGGCGGCGATGGAGGCGCTGTCGAGCGCCAGCAGGGCAAGGAGCAGGGCGGCGCCGGCCATCACGCCATTCCACAGCGCGGCCGTGCCGCGCTGCGCGAGGCGCACGACGAGGTATCCGGCGGCGGCGCAGACGATGGGAATCGCCGGGTATTGCCAGTGGTCGGACACAAACGAATACCGCATGAAAAAGACGTTCACCAGGCCGAGAATCGGCAGGAGCATGGCGGCATATGCGGCGAGGCCGGCGACCGGTCCGCGGCCGATGTTGTCACGCAGGAACCACAGCAGCGCCAGCAGGGCGACAAACAGGAACAGCGGCACAAATGCAAGGACGCCGGGCTGCGCGAGCTCCCACCGGCCATACGCGAAGGAAATGCCTGCGGGGACGATCGCATGAAAGAGGTAGAACCACAGGGCCCATCCGGCGACCGCGATGCGGGCGAGCAGGGAATCTTCGCGGATGGGCACATCGCGGATGGATCGCGCCATCTGAAACCACCAGGTGAGCGCGCCCAGGCCGAGGGAGAACACAAAATAGGGAACCGTGCGCAGCAGCGCGGGACGCGTCGCCCGGCGGCGGTACCAGAGGATCAGCAGCAGCGCGACCGGCAGCATCACCACCGCGGTTTTCGCCAGAAGCGCCAGGAGAAACAGTCCCACGGAAGCGACATAGCGCCCGTAATCCCCGCTGCTTTCGCTGCGCACCCAGAGCAACAGCGAGGCCATCATCAGGCAGACCGACAGCGTGTTCTTGCCTTCGGCGATCCAGGAGACCGATTCGGCGTTGACCGGATGGACGACGAACAGGAGGGCGGCGAGCAGGGCGCCGCGGAGATGCATCGCCCGAAGCGTTCGCCACAGCAGGATCGCCGTGCCGCCGTGCAGCAGCGCGTTGACGAGGTGGTAGGGATTGAGGGCGTAGGGGGTGAGCGGGGTGGCGTCGCCGAAGAGCCGCCACTCGATCCAGAACATCGTGGAGGTGAGGGGGAAGTAGTCAGGGTTTTCGGTGCTGAACCAGATGCGCTGGAGGCCGTCGGCAGCGCGAATGGGGGCATTGTTGACCAGCAGGTCGTAGTCATCCCAGAAAAAATGGCCCCCGAAGATGACGGGGGAGAACACGAGGAGGGAGAGGAGCATGAGGAGTGCCGCGGGCAGCCAGGGGCGGCGCGGGTCGTCGAGCGTGATTTTTTTCATGCGGGCATTCTACCCAGCGGCGGTGCCGGGACCATCGTGCGCGGTCAACGAGGCATGGTGGTCGCCGGGCGAGAGGCGCTGGCGGGTGAAATTCGCCTTCGCAGGATGGCGCTGCCGGCGTGCGGCGAGGCGCTGGTGAGGCGGTAGCCGCACGCTTCGCGGCGATCAGCCGACGCGGGCCTGCGATGCCGCGGGCGGATGGCCGTTCCCGGCGGCGGCCTCGGCGGCCTGCTCCTCGGCCTCGAGTCCCAGCTCCTTGAACTTCTTGTTGAGCGTGTTGCGGTTGATGCCCAGGAAATCCGCGGCCTTGATCTTCACGCCGGCGCAGCGGGAAAGCGCCTTTTCGATCAGCGATTTTTCCACCTGGCGGATCACCATGTCGTAGATCTGCCCCTCGCGCAGCTCGAACTCGTTGATCGACTGCTCGGCGAGGCGGCGGGTCAGGGCGTCGATGCCCTCGGAAGCCACGTTCGCGCGGCCCTGCTGCGCAAAGGCGCGGATCGCGGTGGGCAGGAGGTCTTCCGTCAGCGTGTCCCCACGGGAAAGCACCACGGCGCGCTCCATCGCGTTTTCCAATTCGCGCACGTTGCCGGGCCAGGGATAGCGCACCAGCACGTTGAGCATCTCCTTGGAGATCTTGCGCAGGCTCTTGGCGTTCTCCGCGTTGAACTTGTCCAGGAAGAAATCGATCAGGCGCGGGATGTCCTCGCGGCGGTTGCGCAGCGGCGGCAGGAAGATCGTCACCACGTTCAGGCGGTAGAACAAATCTTCGCGGAAGCGGCCCTTGGCGACTTCCTCCTGCAGGTCCAGGTTCGTGGCGGCGATGATCCGCACGTCCACCTTCATGGTGCGGTTGTCGCCGACGCGCTCGAACTCGCGCTCCTGCAGCACCCGCAGCAGCTTCACCTGCAGGCCCAGGTCGATGGTGCCGATTTCATCCAGGAACAGCGTCCCGCCGTTGGCGGCTTCAAAGCGGCCCATCTTGTCCTTGATGGCCCCGGTGAAGGAGCCTTTGACGTGGCCGAAGAGTTCCGATTCGAGGAGCGTGCCGGTGAGGGCGCCGCAGTTCACGCGGATGAAGGGCTTGTCGGCGCGGTTGGAGTTGTAGTGGATGGCCTTGGCGATGAGTTCCTTGCCGGTGCCCGTTTCGCCGAGGATGAGGCAGGTGGCGCGGCTGCTGGCGACCTGGGCGATGGTGTCGAAGACGTCGAGCATCGCGGGGGCCGAGCCGATGATGTTGTCGAATTTGTACTTGGAGCGCAGGTTGGCCGAGAGGCTCCGCTTTTCCTCCTGCCACTCCTCACGTTCCTGGGCGACGATTTCGTTGATCTTGAGCGCCTGGGCGACGAACGAGGCGATGATTTCCAAGAGCCGCTGGTCGGAGCGGAGCGTGTCGCTGTCGTGGAAGCGCTTGTCGACGGAGATGGCCCCGACGGTGCGGCCCTCGGTGCGGATGGGCACGCAGATGAAGCTCGTCTGCACCCCCGGCGAGGGCATGGGCCGGGCGCCGGTGCGGTTCAGGAAGCGCTCGTCGGCGGCGATGTCCGGGGCGACCATGGATTGCCCGGTGGCGACGACCGTGCCGGTGATGCCTTCGCCGAGCTCATAAGTGCCGCGGTGAATCTCCTCGGGGGTCAGCCCCATGGCGGTTTCGGTGCGCAGCTTGCCGGTGGGCTCATCGAGGAGCACCAGGGAGCCGCGCTCCATGCCGAGTTTCTCGGCAAGCACGCGCATGGTCTGATCGAAGACCGCGTGCAGGTCCAGCGTCGAGCCAAGCGCCCGGCTGATCTCATTCAACAAACTGAGTTCTAGTTCTGCTCGTTCCATAACCTCTCGCCTGTGCGCCTCGGGCGAAGCCGCGTCCGATAAGCCCTCGGGGGAGGGGGCGGCAGCAGGCATCGCGGAGAGCGCTGTCTGCTCGACGGTAGAGCAAAGGTCGTGCACGGTTGTCTCCGACGGGACCACGGGAAGCGCGCCGGGCGGCTTCTCCGGGGGGTCCATCGGCTCATTCTTCGGTGGCAAGTTAATTAATTGCAACCACTTATAGGTATGCACAAGATTCCTCCCGCGGGTTGCACAAATTTTAGGCTACAAAATATTTCATAAAAACGTCAAATCTGGAGCGGTGTTTTGTGCCTAGATACTGTGCATTCTACCGCCCGCCCGCTCAATTGCGAGTCGGATTTCGCCCTTCCCGCCTGAGAGGGGCACCCGCGGCTGATGGTACTCTGGGCAGACGCGGGGCAAAAATTCGCCCCGGCCGCTGACCTCCGATATGCTCCCCTGTCTGCTCCAGTGGTTTTTTGAGGGACGGTTATGCGTGCTTATGTTCTCGCCGCCATGCTGTTGACGGCCCCTGCAGGCTGCATCCAGGTGCAGCAGGACAAGCCGTTGGAGGTCAACATCAACGTCTCGGGGCGGCTGGACCTGGTGATCCACGATGCCCGTGACAACGTGGAACAGATCACCGGCACCAAAGCGCAGCGCGTGGTCAACCCGGAAGACATTGGATTGCCGGTATCGGCGCCGCCGGCCTCGGGGACGCGAGCGGAGGGGCTGGCCGAGCCGCGGGTGGCGCTGCTGGCGTCGCTGACCTCGCCCCTGGCCACGGAAGAGGGGTTGAAGCAGGCGATGGCGGGGCGGAACAAGGCGGTGCGGGCGCTGTTGGATGCGAAGGTGGCGGGCGAGGCCCACACCGGGATGCTGGCGGCGCGGGGGACGTTGAGCGATTCCCAGCGGCAGCTTCTGGATGCGGAAAACGCGGACCGCACGGAACTCTATGCGGCGGAAGCGGCCCGCAAGAAGTCGACGGCGGCGGAGGTGGGGCTGGCGTACTACAT
>JBEHXY010000090.1:0-11360 GCA_048498455.1 Planctomycetota bacterium
CGCCGCATGAGATCCCCCCGCGCCAGCATCCCCTCCACCCGCTTGCCCTCCGCCCCGCCCAGCACCACCAACTGATTCACCTCGTTGCGCGCAAACAAGTCCCACGCAACTTCCAGCGTGTCCGTACATTTCAGCGGCGGAACGTTCGACCGCATCACCTCCCCCACCAGCAGCAGCGGCGCGCTCTCAGGCGCCAGCATCACCACCCGGACATCCTCCCCCGTCAGCAGCCCCAGGTAATTCCCCGCCCCGTCGAGCACCACAAAGTCCGTCGCCTCGCTGGCCTGGCTGCGCTTCACGATGTCCGCCAGCGTCTCCTCCGGCTTGGCCACCGGCGCCCGATGCAGCGGCACCTGCTCCACGCCCACCCGCCGCAGAGCGCCCATCCCCACCGCGGCCCCGACGCGCACGCCCATGCGGCGCAGCGGCAATGTGTAAATGCTCTCGCCCATCGCCAGCCGATACACCACCGTCGCCGTCACCGCCGCGAGCATGATCGGCAGCATGACCTGGTAATTGCGCGTGAGCTCAAAGAGCAGGATGATGCCCATCAGCGGCGCCTGGATGATCGCGGCAAGCACCGCGCCCATGCCGACGAGCGCATACGCCGACGGCTGCACGCCGACACCCAGCGCCCGCAGCCCCATCGCCAGCGCTCCGCCGGCAGTTGCGCCGATGAACAGCGCCGGAGCGAACACGCCGCCGGAGCCACCGCCGCCGAGCGTGAAGGAGGTCGCGAGGATTTTGCTGATACACAGCAGGGCAAGGATGCCGATGGTCAGGCCGGCGGCGGCGTGGCCGGCGGCGTAGGCGCTGGGATCGAGGGCCTGCATCACCGTCGGATAGCCGCTGGCGAAAATGGGGACGTACCAGGGGCCGCCGGCGGCGCCGCGGACGAAAGGAGCGGGGCGGAGCAGGATCAGCACGAGCACGCCGCAAATGCCGGAGAGGGCCGCACCGGCGGCGGGCTGGAAGAAGTGCGGAAGGTATTTCATGCGGGCGAACCAATGGCCGACGCCGTCCATGAGCAAGGTAAGGATGATGGCGAGGGTTCCGCAGACGAGACCGAGGAGGACGTAGTTGGGCAACTCGTAGAAAGAGAAAGTGACCGCGGCCCCGTGGGTGGGCACTTCGAAAAGGCCGCGGACGACGGCCCCGTGATCGGCGGCGTGGATGCCATGGAAGGTGGTGGTGGCGATGACGGCGGAGATGACGATGGGGGTGAAGGTTTTGACGGAGAAATCGCGGAGCATCACCTCGAGGGCGAAGAGCACGCCGGCGATGGGGGCGTCGAAGACGGCGGAGATGCCGGCGGCGGCGCCGCAGCCGACGAGGGTCGCGGAGTTGGAGCGCGAGATGCCGGCGAGGGCGCCGACGAGCGAGCCGACGGAGGAGCCGATGATGGCGATTGGGGCTTCGGGGCCGGCGCTGCCGCCGGTGCCGATGGTGAGGGAACTGGCGAGGAGGGTTTCCGCGCCGAGGGTGTGCTTGAGACGGCCACGTTCGCGGATGAGGGAGAGCAGGACGGCGGAAAGGCCGTGGAGGGGGGAGCGCTCGTGTCCAAAGGCGCGGCGGACAACGCTGACGAGCAGTCCGCCCAAGGCGGGGAGCAGGGGCAGAAGGAGGAGATAGCGGCCGGTGAGATCGAAGCGGGCCGTCAGGTAGCGGAAGTAGTGGAGCTGGAGCAGGTCAACGCTTTTTTCGAAGAGCCAGGCTGCCCCAGCAGCACCGAAGCCGACGGCGACGGCCATGATGATGAGGAGGGTTTCTTCGCGAACGCCCCAGCGAGCGAGTTGCTGAAGGCCGCGCAGCCGCCATACCGCGGGCATGCGCACCACCCGCCGCCCCAATGCCTCAAGTCGAATCACCCGTCTGCACTCCCGATGCTGCGCAATCGGGCATCTTACGCAGGACCGGCGGTGGCTTCCACCTGCGCGATTTCTGCCTGGGACATGCGGCGGGCAGGATCGGTCTCGTAACGGTCGCGCAGGGCCATGATGGCGTCGATGATGCGTTTGGCGGCCTGTTCGCGGACGTCGCTGTCTTTTTCGCGACCGGCAAAGTCGTCAAAGCGGATCGGCGCGCCAAAAAAAGCGGTGAGGCGGGCGCGGCGGAGGAAATCGTTGACCATCCCGTTGTGGACGAAGGTGCCGCGGATGTAGGCGGGGACGACGGTGGCGCCGCTGGTGAGCGCGAGGAGTGCGACGCCGGCGCGGGTTTCCTGGAGGCGTCCGTCGAGGGAGATTTTGCCTTCGGGGAACATGCCGATGACTTCGCCGTCCTTGAGGGCGCGGAGGGCGGCGCGGATGGAGGCGGTGTCGTTGCCGGTGCGGTTGACGGGGATGACGCCGAGGGACTTGTAGAGATAGCGGAAGGGCCACATCTCGTAATATTCCTTGGCCATCATGAAGCGGACGAGGCGGCGGCGGCTGGCGGCCTGTAGGACGAGGGGGTCGAGGGCGCTGGTGTGATTGGCGACGAAGATGACGGGGCCGGTGATGGGGATGCGGCAGGCGTTGCCGCGCTCGAAGCGGTGGAGGACGGAGAGGTAGGCGCTGCCGATGCGGCGCATGATGGCGACGGCGACGGGCATGGGGGAGCGGCCGTAGTAGTACCAGACGAGGAAGGCGCCCATGAGGACGATGAGAATGGCGACGGTGCGGAGGACGGGAATGATTTTGTCGTCGATGTTGGGGACAAGTGCGAGGGGGACCTGGAGGCCGACGAGGGCGATGTTGGACATGACATCGCGGGTGGCCATGACGCGTCCGCGGACGAAGTCGGGGACGATGCGCTGGAGGAGGGTGTCGAGGGAGATCATGAGGATGGCGGCGAAGAAGGCGGCGGTCATGAGGAGGCCGAGGGCGGGTCCCCAACCGTGGGGGATGGAGAAGAGGAAGAGGAAGAGGCCGACCATGACCATGGACCAGGCGATGCCGGCTTCCTTGGGGATACCGCGGCGTGCGAAGGAGGTGACGACGGCGCCGACGAGCATGCCGATGCCGACGAGGCCCATGAAGTAGGCGTACCAGGCTTCGGACTTGCCGAACTTGTGGGTGACGACGCCGGTGAGTCCGGAGAGGATGATGGCGCCGGCGCACCAGAAGAGGAACATGAGTCCGATGACCTGGAGGGCGCGCTTGTGGTGGAGGAGGTAGCGGATGCCCTGGCGGAAATCGGCGAGGAGACTAACGCGGGGTTTGGGGGCGCGGGCGGCGCCGACGCGTTGGATGGGCTTCATGAGGAAGAGGAGGGTGGCGGAGGCGAGGAAGAGGGCGGCATCGACGTACATGGCGCCTTTGAGCCACCATTCGACGAGGGCGGCGCCGGCGATGAAGCCCAGGAGCGAGGCGATGGTTCCGGCGCCATTGGTCATGGAGTTGGCGCGGAGGAGCTGGTCGGGGTGGACGAGGTTGGGCATGAGGGCGGTGCGGGCGGGGGAGAAGAAGGCGGTGAAGACGCCGACGGCGAGTTCGGAGAGCAGGAGGAGGAGGACGGCATAGGAGAGGTGGAAGGGCCAGCCGATGGTGGCCTGGAGGGCGACGGGGACGGCGAGGAAGATGGTGCGGGCGACGAGGACGATGACGAGGCGTGCGAGATCGGAGGTGATCATGACGAGGCGGCGCGGGAGGCGGTCGGCGAGGACGCCGGTGATGGGGCCGAGGAGGACGTAGGGGAGGAGCATCATGACGTTGAGCTGGGCGGTTTCGGCGGTGCCGCCGCGTTCGATTTTTTTGAGCTGGACGAGGAGGGCGAGCATGACGACGAAGTGGATGCGGTCGCCGAGGGCGGAGACGACGTAACCGGCCCAGAGGAGGAGGAAGTTTCGGTTCTGGGTGAGAGGCGGGTAGTTGCGGAGGATGGGGGTGTCGGTGGATTGGGTCATGGCGGAGGTTTTAACCGAAGCGGTGCGGGGGGGGAATGGGGGGTTGGAAAGTCAGAATTCAGAAGTCAGAACGCAAAACCCTGGTGGCGAGGGGGTGCAATGCTTCCAGGCGCGCACAAGAGGCACGGGTACGGCCACCGAGATTGTGGCCGTACCCGTGGCACCCCCGTTTCTGGTGGTGGCGTTATGCGCCGCGGAAGGTGCCCATGACCTGGCCGGAGAGGCTGACGGTGCGGGTGCCGCGGGAGCGGGGGTCGGAGGTGCCGTTGGCGAGGGCGTGCTGGAGTTCGGCGACGCGCTGCATGGCGGCGTCCTGCTTGGGGTAGCGGACCTCGCGGAAGCCGGTGACGGGCTCGGGGCTCTTGAAGATCTCGAGCCAGAGGGAGTACTTCTGGGGGTCGTGGGGCTCGTGGAGATCGCAGGTGTCGACGAGCTTCATGTACCACTCGCGGAAGGCTTTTTCCTTCACGTGCCACTTGGGCAGGAGGGTGCGGAGCCAGCGGCAGTGGCGGAGGATGCGGACTTCCCAGTCCTTGCTCTTCCAGTGGAACTTGAAGTGCTTGCCGCCGAGGACGAACTCGGGGCGATTGAGGTGGACGTACTTGATCTTGTCGCCATTGGCGGGGTTGACGTTGAAGCGGCGGCGGTCGCGTTTGTACTTCTCGGGGCTGGTGTAGAGCATGGAGACGTAGACTTCATCCTTGATCATCATGACCTTGGCAAGGTTCCAGATGATGGCGCGGGTGACGGCGTAGTTGCGGTCGGCGGTGTCCTGGGCGTAGGTGCGGACGATGCGCGAGGCGTACTGGCGGCCGTACTTGAGGGTGCCCCACTGGATGGCATCGAAGAGGCGGATGACGTAGTCGCGTTTAGCGGCTTCGTCGAGGCCGGTCATCTGGGCGAGGGTTTCGGCGCAGATTTTCTTGTATTCCTCGGCGTTCTTTTTGCCCCAGATGGAGCTGGCCTTGAGGATGTTGGCCTTGCGTTCGAGGGCCTGTTCGGCGGACTCGATTTCCTTGCGGATGCCGACGCCGAAGAGGTCGGGGCGGAGGACGATTTTGCGGCCGATGTTGAAGGCGCGGTAGTTGCGTTCGAACTCGCGGCCGACGGCGTGGCGGATGGCCCAGGTGATGGACTTGTAGGAGAGGGGGAGGAAGCCGAGCTGGTAAGCGACGCCGAGCATCATGATGTTGGCGTAGAGCTTGGAATCAAGGAGGCGTTCGCAGAGATCGCCGACGTTGAAGGAGAAGAACTGACCGGGCTTGCACTGGCCCTTGATGATGGAGGCGAGTTCTTCGGGTTCGAAGTCGTCGCGGCCCATGAGGGTGAGGATGGTGGGGGTTTTGCCGGTGTTGACGACGCCGTGGGTGAACTTGGGGGAGGCGACGCGGAGGTAATCGGTCGGGGAGCAGGCGCGGGCGGCTTCGAGGGCGTCGACGCCGATAAGGAGGTCGGCCTTGCCGAAGGGCATGACGGGGGAGCCGCCGATGGCGTGCTTGGAGAACTGGATCTGGGAGAAGACGCCGCCGTTGCGGATGGCGAGGCCTTTCTTGTCGATGAAGCCGACGTAGAGGCCGTCCTTGTGGGCGGCGCGGACGAGGATGTCGCCGGCGACGCCGATGCCCATGCCGCCGACGCCGGCCATGTAGCAGCGCCAGACGTCGCGTTTGGCCCAGAGGTCGCCGAAGACGGCGGGGGGATCGGGCATGCCCTGCAGGTCGACGACTTCATCGGGGAGGCGCGGCGGGCGGGTGCGGGTGACGATGACCTGTTCGAAGGAGGGGCAGGCATCGATACGGGCGCAGGCGCCGTCGTTGACGCAGGCGGTGAAGTCGGTCTGCATCTTCTTGCCGTAGTCGGTGTCGACGTGCTTGAGGCCGGGGCAGCCGGTCTGGTTGGTGCATTCGAGGCAGTATTCGCAGACTTCCTCGGAGACGTTCATGTAGGTTTTCTGTTTGACGAAGCCGACTTCTTTTTTGGCGGCCTGTTCCTCGCGGCGGCGGCGGCGATGGAAGGTGATGCCGCACTCCTTGTCGGCGATGACGATTTTGACGCCATCTTCGAGGATGACTTTTTCGAGCATTTCGCGGTAGCCGTCGCGGTTGGCGGGGTTCATGCGGACGACGCGGGCGCGGGGGACTTCCTTGGATTCACGGGCGTTGGTGCCGAGGGGACCGGCGGCTTCGGGGATGAGGGCGCGGACGATGCGTTCGATGTCGTGGGAGAGGATCTTGTTGCCCATGATGTCTTCTTCGAGGGTGGGGTTGGGCTGGTGGCCGGTCATGGCGGTGGTGCGGTTTTCGAGGATGATGAAGGTGATGTCCTGTCGCTGGGTGATGGCGTTGGCGATGGCGACGGAGCCGGAGTGGAAGAAGGTGCCGTCGCCCATGAAGACGATCTGTTTGTTGGTGATGAAGGGGTCGGCGCCGGCGCCGGTGGCGCCGCCGAGGCCCATGCCGGAATAGTTGTGCATGAGCGGTTTGTTGGGCTCGAACATCATCATGGTGTAGCAGCCGGTGTCGCCGTGAGCGACGAGGTCCATGGGACCCTTGCCGTAGTTGGTCTGCATGTACTGGGGATCGAGCATGGCCTTGCGGATTTCGAGCAGGGCGCTGGACGAATCGCGGTGGGGGCAGCCAGGGCAGTAGGCGGGCGTGCGGACAGGGACGGTGATGCCGAACTTGCCGGCCTTGTCGATGGTGTCGAGTTCTTCGGAGAGGCGGCCGTTGGCGAGCTCGTGGGGCATGCCGGGGGTGTCGCGGAGGAGGTCGGTGAGGCGCTGGATGAGGAGCGAGGGGTGGAGGCCGCGGGTGGCGGGGATGCCGGGCTTGGAGCGGGGGAATTCCTTGCCCCAGAGCTGGGTCTGCGAGATGGGGTTCTGGGGGTCGTTCTGGCGGAAGGTGGAGAGGTGTTCGGCGATCTGCTTTTCGATAAAGCCGCGGCGTTCCTCAACGACGACGATGCGTTCGCACATGGCGGCGATCTGGTCGACGAGGGTGGTGTCGACGGGGTAGGACATGGCGAGTTTGAGGATGGGGAATTCGCCGAGGAGGCCCATTTCACGGAGGGCGTCGGTGAGCATGGCGTAAGAGGGGCCGGAGGAAACGAAGCCGATGGGGGCGCGTTCGCAGCGGCCGCCGCGCCAGGAGCGTTCGATGGGGTAGAGGATGCGGTTGAGGCCGAGCTCGCGGCAGCGTTTCTGGACGAGCTTGAAGCGGTCTTCGAAGGTGAGTTCCTGCTTCCAGGTGCGCGGGGGGAGGAGGACAGTCTGTTCGACGGGGATCTTGGTGGTGTCGACGGCGATGCGCTGGCGGGTGGAAATGGTGGGCCACTGGTTGGGGTGGCATTCGACGGTGCCGCCGCCGTCGGCGAGCATGACGGTGACGCCGAGGCCGATGTAGAGCTTGGCGTAAACGGAGAGGTCGAAGGCGTGGGCGACCCAGTCTTTGAGTTCCTGGGAATTGCTGGGCTCGAGGACGGGGACGCGGAGGTGCTCGAAGAGGAAGCGGGAATCGGCGGGGACCTGGGTGGATTCGGACCAGGGGTCATCGCCGGAGACGATGACGGCGCCGCCGGTTTCAAAGGGGATGCCGGCGAGGTTGCCGAGGGCGAGGGCGTCGGAGGCCACGTGGAGGCCGACGGATTTGAAGACGGCGATGCCCTTGACGCCGACCATCTGGGCGCCGTTGACCATGGCGACGGAGAGGGCCTCGTTGTTGGCCATGCGCGCAGCGACGCCCTTTTCCTGGAGGAGACCGGCGATATCGTGGCAGGAATCGAAGAATCCAGCGACGGGAGAGCCGGGGTAGCCGGTCAGGAGGCCGACGCCGCCGGGGGTTTCAAGACAGCCTTTGAGGAGGAGTTCCGCACCTGAGAAGATTTCGGTGCCACTCTCGACGAGGAATCGGGGATCAATTCGCATTCGCCATCCGGATAAGTCATAAAGGATAGGGAAGCATTTTAGCATGTTTGGGGGGTGAAGACGAAACAGAATTGGGGGATTGGGAGGGAGACGAGCGGGGCTGAACGGACGGGCTCAGATAAGGAGGGGCGGCTTCTCGGTTGTTGGCGTTTGCACTAGGATGAGCGGGGGCGGGCGAGGGGTTCCGGCGAGCGGAAGCTGCGAGCGGGAAGGATCGAAGAATGGTCGACGAGCGCGGGCAGGTGGAGGGAGGTGCGGCGCGGGCGGGGGAAACTGTTGCGTTCAGCTTTGAGGCGACGGCGGGTGATTTCGGGGCACTTTGGCGGGAGAAGTTCTGGCGGCGGGTTCGGCGGCGGGGTTGGATCGTGCCGGCGTACGTGCTGTTCCTGGTGTGGATCAGTGGGGGGTTGGGGCTACCGGACCCGGCATTGTGGACGATGCCGCGGCCGACGTCGGTATCGGAAGGGGTGCAGGAGCTGGGGTTTGGATTGATGGCGACGATGTCGTGGTGGGTTCCGCTGCTGGCGGTGGTGTTCCTGGGGTGGTTTTTCATGGTGCGTGGCCGCCGCATGCGGGAACAGGGGCTGGCGGTGTGGGCGTCGCGCGGGGAAGTGGCGGTGGAGGCATCGCCGGGGGGGCTGTCGGTGCGGGATGAGCTGTCCACGACGCGGTATCACTGGTCGGCGTTTCAGCGGTGCGAGGAGACGGCGGCGGGGGTGCTGTTGTGGGTCAGTGCGATCAGGAGCGTCGACCTTCCGCACAGCGACCGGAATGCCGGCGCGCTGGCGGCGGTGGCACGTTTGTGGCGGGAGCGGGAATCGCATGCGGCGCAGGCGTTTGTGGTGGGGCCGGAGACGGAGGGGTGGGTGCTGTCGACGCGCCTGCGGAGCAGGGACTATGGGCTGGCGACGCGGTTGCACCCGTCGGTGCAGTCAACGCGGCGATGGCTATGGGCGGCGGCGGCGTGCATGAGCGGTTATTTGTTGGTCCAGTTTTGCCTGGCGGTGCTGCGCGCGGTGGCGAACCGTCAGCCGTTGCCGGAGTGGAGCAGCCCCGAGGGGATTTCGCTGTACGGCACGCTGCTGCTGGGGGTGCTGATGTGGTGGATGCCGTGGAGCGCGTTCAAACTGGGCGCATGGTGGGGCTGGCGGTTGCAGCGGCGGATGCTGGAGGTTCCGCGGACGTGGATCATTTCAGAGCAGGGGGTGGCGAACGTCATCTACAACATCTGGGCGGACTTTCGGTGGCCGGCGTTTCGACAAGCGGTGTGGGGGGAGGAGGTGCTGGTGCTGGTGATGGTGGACCGGATGATGTTTCTGCTGCCGACGCGGGAAATTCCGCAGGAGCAGCGGGCGGCGATTGAGGGGATGATCCGATCGCATGTGGGGACCGGGGCGGCGGCGTTCCCGGTGGAGGGGGCATGAAGGGGGCAGCGGGTGCGGAAAAGGGGGCGGAACGACGCTTGTTTGGTGTATCATGCCCGTGCATAAGCGGGACAAATGAGGTGCGCTATGGGTGGATTTCGGACGCCGGGGCCGTATTGCCAGGTGGATGACCCGCTGGTGATTGCGGATGGGACGCTGAATTTGCTGCCGACGCAGAAGCCGGCGGACATGGTGTGCCGGGTGGAACCGCTGGATCCGTCGCTGTTCATGTTCGGGCTTGGGGAGGAGAAATGCTGCGACGACGAAGGGCCGCTGGGCGGGGCGGTGACGGACGTGCATCCGACGAGCGCGGACGACCAGGGGACGGCCAGTTACAGCGGGAAAGCGTGGGTGGACTGGGCGGATGCGCATGCGCCCAACAGCAGTTCGCTGGACAAGCTGGCGGACACGTTTAAGGCGAAGGCGACGGCGTTCATCGACGCGTTGAAAGAGGCGGGGGCGACGGTGACGGTGCGGGCGACGTTGCGGCACGCGAACCGGGCGTACCTGTTTCACTGGTCGTGGCTGATCGCGCTGAAAAAGATCAAGGCGAAGCATGCGGCGGTGCGGACGGGGGTGCCGATCATCTGGGATCATGGCAACGACGCGGAGAGCGTGGCCGGGGCGTGGGAGATGGTACATGGGTTCGGCCTGGCGGTGCCGCCGAACAGCACGGTGGCGCCGGCGCTGACGAGCGTGCACATTCGGGGGGAAGCGGTGGATATGGACATCAAGTGGGCGGGGACGCTGAAGGTGAAGAACAAGGATGGCACGGTGGCATCGGTGCCGTTCATGGCCAACCCGAACGAGAACACGAAACTACACGCGGTGGGGGCGACGTATGGGGTGAAGAAGCTGGTGACGGACAAGCCGCACTGGTCGATCAATGGGCATTGATAGGGGTAGGGGATAGGGGGAAGAAATCAGGGAGAGAAGGTGTCGAGGACGTCGGCGAAGATGCGGTTGGAGATGGGGATGGCGGCAGGAGTGAGGCGGGCGGTGGTGGGGGTGAGCTCGACGAAGGCTAGGTCGGCGTATTTTTTGAGCACGCGTTCGAGTGCGGGGCGGGCGTGCAGGCCGGTGCGGGCGTGGAATTCCTCGTAATTCAGGCCGGCGGCGAGACGGAGCCAGAAAGTGGCTGCCTCGGCGGCGAAGGCGGCGGGGTCAAGGTGTTCCATGGAGGTCCAGGGGAGGGCGGGCGCGGGGCCGGAGAGGGCGTCGAGGTAGTGGGTGAGGCTGCCGACGTTTTTCCAGCGCCAATTGCCGACGGACGCTTCGCCGATGTGGGCAGCGGCGCTGGGGCCGAAGGCGAGCCAGTTGCCGGCCTTCCAGTAGTGGATGTTGTGGCGGCATTCGCGGCCGGGGCGGGCGTAGTTGGACACCTCGTAGCGGGCCAGACCGGCGTCACGAATGCGCTGGTGGACGAGATCGAACATGGCAAGTTCGAGTTCTTCGTCCATGGGGGTGAACTCGCCGCGTTTGAGGCGGGCGGTCATGGCGGTGTTGGGTTCGTAGATGAGGGAGTAGCAGGAGATGTGGTTGGGTTGGAGGGCGAGGCCGCGGTCGAGAGAGGTGTTGAGGGTGTCGAGGGTCTGGCCGGGGATGCCGAAGATGAGGTCGAGGTTGAGGTTGGTGATGCCGGCGTTGCGTGCGATGTCGAAGGCGGCGGGGACGGATTCGGGATCGTGGTCGCGCTCGAGGGTGCGGAGTTCGGAGGCGATGAAGGATTGAGCGCCGAAGCTGATGCGGTTGACGCCGTGGGAGGCGAGGACTTTCGCGCGGGCGGGATCGAAGGTGTTGGGGTTGGCTTCGACGGTGAATTCAAGGAGGCGGTCGGTGCGGATGTGGCGGGTGAGGAGGGTGAGGAGGCGGTCGAGTTGCGCGGGGTCGAGGAGGGTGGGGGTGCCGCCGCCGATGAAGATGGTTTTGGGGGCGGGCGGTTGATCGGGGGTGAGGAGGCGGGCGGAGAGATCGAGTTCGACAGAGAGGGCGTCGAGGAACTGGTCGGCTTCGCCCATGTGGCCGGCGAGGGAGTAGAAGTCGCAGTAGTGGCATTTGCTGGAGCAGAAGGGGACGTGGAGGTAGATCGCGTCGACGCCGCGGGCGGTGCGCAGGGCGGCGGCGGCTT
>JBEHXY010000091.1:0-11223 GCA_048498455.1 Planctomycetota bacterium
GCGGTCTTTTGCGCAAATGCGTAAGAGTAGTCCGCGGAGTGCAGGTCGTTGTTGTTCTGGAAATAGGTGGTGAGCATCATGTTGGCGCAGAAGGTCTTCGCGGCCAGGTAGATGTTGCCGCGGGCCGGCGCCAGGGCGCTGCCGGCGGTGCCGAACGTCGTGACTTCCGCGCGGGCGCGGCCGCTGCGATCGCTTTCCGCCTTGAGGATGCCGGTGCGCCGCTCCGGATCCCAGTGGTCGCGGTTTTCCATGCTGGTCATCAGCTCGCGCGCAAAGGGCAGGCGGGTCTTGGCCCACGGGGTGTCGTCGGCCAGCAGGGCGTAGCTGGTGAGCATGTACACCGCGTTGAGGAGTTCCTCGGTGGCCATCGAGGGGCCGCCGCGAAGTTCCTCGGCGGAGGCGGGGCCGGGCGTGTAAGCGGTGTGATAACCGAAGTCGTGGGCGAAGCTCATGCCGCCTTCACGCAGTTCGTCCGGGCTTTCAAGGTCGCCCGGGAAGCGCACGCGGTCGTGGTAGGAGTAGGCGGTGGTGGCCAGGTCGAAGAGATTGCGGATCACCCAGGGATTGCGATACAACTCCCAGGGCAGGTGGTCGGCGGCGGCGTCGATGATGTTGCGATAGCCGGTTTTTTTGTCGATGACGGCGAAGTAAGCGGCGCCGGCGGAGTCGATGACCTGGGTCTGCGCTTCATAGGCGCGCACGGCACGGGCGAAAAGGGCGAGCTTTTCAGGATCGGGACAGGCGGCGCGGGCGCGACCGTCGAAGCTGGAGCAGCTTTCGCGGATCTTCTGCGCGTTGGTCAGCAGGAAGTTGGCCGCGGCCTCGATGCGCGGGAAGTAGGCGGTGTACAGGTAGCGCCCCTCGACGCCCTGGGTCACTGTCCCCTGGTGATACACCGTGAAAACCAGCGTGAGCGTGCGCGTGGAGCGCGGGGCGACCTTCACCGCCACCCCGCCCTGGCTGCCGCCGGGTTCCACCGCGCCCATCCCCGCGATCACGCAGGCGGCCGCATCGGCGGCGAGCACCGTGAAGACTTCCTCTTTGGCGCCCTGGGCCGCGAGCGTCCAGCGGCCCGATTCGGCGATGCCCACCAGCGTTTTGCTGGACCAGTCCACCGGCCGCAGCCGCACGCCTTCACCGGCGGCCTCTCCGAAGCCGGCGCCGAAGTCCATGCCGACGAAAGCCGTGGCGGGACTGTCGGAATCGGTGTTGTCGATGATCAGGTCGATGAGCACGCCGGGGGCGGTGGCGTATTGGAGATTGCCCGAGCGCTTGGGGTTGGGCAGGGCGGCGTGGGGGGTGTACACGCGCAGGGTGAGGGACGGAGCGCCGCCGCCGGTCATGGTGAATTCGTCGAGACAGGGGGAGATCGTGCGGGCGACGTCGCCTTCGGGCGCGATCGACATGCCGGGAAAGGCCTCGTTGCCGCGGGCGAAAGGCATCACGCGCGACACGCCCTGGCGACTGACGCCAACCACGAAATCGGCCTGGCGGTCGACCCCTTCGTGTTCGATGACCACGCCTTTGCCGGGGGCGCCGAACGTCAGGGAGGCCCAGGCGCCGACGGCGGCGTGCTCGGTCATCGACAGCGGCACACGAATCGGGACGGCCGGTTCGGCGGGCTGGGGGGCGGTGGCGGGGACGGGTGGGGACGATTCCATCTCAGGCGTGGTCATGGTCGGATCCTCAAGGTCAATACCGGCGCGGAATGCATCGGGACGCGAATTGTACCGGGCGACCTGCGATTGGTTAAGAGGAGAAGCGCCGGGCTGCAGGAGGCTTTTCGTGCTTGCGGATGGCTGGTGCTGGACGGTGGCGGGAGACGACCGGCGCAAAAAGAGCAAGGCCCGCGGTCATGAGAACGCGGGCCTCGGGGGTTTGTGCAGCGAATGCCCGGTACCGGTGCTTCAGGGCACTATTCCCGACGCTTTTCAAGCGGTGTCCCAGGCGCTGTTTCAGGCGCGGCGGCGGCGGGTCAGCAGCGCCGCGGAGCCGAGGATCATCACGCCCAGCGAGGCGGGTTCGGGGATGGGAGGCTGGCCGCCGCTGCCGGGGAACGTGATCGTGAGGGTTTTTTTGTCAAGGTACGCGAAGGAGGTGTTGGGGTTGACCGGCGCGGTGGCGGTGAGGTCGTTGTCGAGTTCGACGATGTAGGTGACCAGCGCCGACGAGGCGGTGGGGTTGAGGGTGCCGCTCCAGGTGAAGCTGGTCGCGGGGCCGGTGGGGGGGCTGATGAAGGGGATCTGCGGAACGACGGTGGAGGTGCTGGGCGTGACGTTGAGCACGGTGCCGTTGGCATCGGTGATCACGACGCCGGCAATGACCGACGCGTTGCCGCCGCCGAAGCCCTGGAAGAGGCCCCCTTCGCTGAGATTAAAGAGGTTGGCCGTGGCCACGGGCATGGTGACTTTGAAGGAGAGCTTGGCCCGCAGAAGATCGGAGGAGGGGGTCACGCCGCCGGTGGCGGTGGCGAAGAACTGGTTGATGGAGGGGAACGAGAGCACGCCGTTGGTGAAGACGGGCTGGCCGTAGTGACCGGGGGCGAAGTTGTCGTTGTTGTCTTCCTGGATGGCGCTGATGGTGATGCCGTTGGAACTGACGTTGCTGTAGCCCACCAGCGACGCGTGCGCCGCCGAGACCAAAGTTCCGACTGCCAGGGCAACAATTCCCGCCAACGCCCCACCTTTGGTGACGACCTTCATTTCTCTCTCTCCAAGCCTTTTCTGTCGTTATAACGTGCGTCATTGGATAGACGCGCAAGTCCACCAGCGTTGGCTGATGCACCACACGTCAAAGCCATCCCAAGTTCGGCAGGTTAGAACGCACTGACCGAATCCACGCGGCTGGACCGCCTCCACAGCTCCCAGGCCGCGCGGTCCATCTCCACCACCAATGAACCGCTGCTCGAAGATACCTCGGCATCACTCCGAGTCAAGGTCCTATTTCGCCACGGGGGAGGGATTTATGTTCCCCCGGAAAAGGGGCAGCGCTCCCCTCCGCAGCTCGGGGGCCTGGCCCTTGGGGCGTCTACAGGGGGGGTTGTCCGGTAAGGGGACGGTTGCCTGTGCTGCTTTGGGCACTTTTTCGCCCGGAACTGCATCTCGCGGGTTAACCCGCTGCCCGAATGGCTCGATACGTGGGGTAAGACCCTTTGGAGGAACTCATGCAGGCTCAACTTTCCACCAGCGAACGTCATCAACTGTTGTCCGTGCTGCGCGATCTCGACCCCGCCGGGCTGCCCGAGAATCGCCAGAAGCCGCGCCGTAAAGTGGCTTTGAGCCTGTGGTTGCGCCGTATCGCCAAGGGGGGCAAGTTCCCCTTGGTCAAGGCAACGCTGATCAACACCTCCCAGGCCGGGGCGGGATTGCTCTGTCCCCATCCGGTGGCGGTGGGCGAGAAGTTTGTGATTCCGCTGCGCTTTGCCGAGGGCGGCGGCTGGCTGGTGCTGTGCGAATCCCGCAACTGCCGGGCCATCTCCGACACGCATTACAAGGTGGGAGCACGGTTTATCGATCGTATCGACGACCCCAAGGGGACCTCGCGCGTGCCGGGCGACTGGCTGACGTAATGCCCAGCGGGGGGGGGAGCAGGTGGGAGGGGCGAAACGATCCATATTTCTATCGCTAAACCACCGCAAGTCTATGACTTGCGGTGGTTCTTGCGCATCATCAGCAGGGCTGCGGGAACCGCCGCGAGGGCCGCCCATCCGGCTGCACGCTTGGCCGTCGAGGCCCGCTGCACCATCGGGGGGTGATACCGGTCGGCAGGGAAACGCTGTTTTTCCGGCGTGTAATCAGGTTCGAAGTCGGCATCGCTGTCCGCGGCGGGCTCGGCCTCGGAGCCCGACCGGCCGCCGGAACTGCTCGCGCCGTTTCCCCGGGCCTTGCGGGCGCTGTCAAAGTGGCGGCGGGAGCCCGTGGCGCCCGAGGCACTTTCCGCCTCGCCCGTGCCTTCCGTCGTCTTGGTGAACTCCGGATCCAGGCTGACCGCATTGTCCGAAGGCTCAATCGTCTGCCCGCTGCGCTTCGCCCAGACCTGCGTAAACTCCGCCCCGAAAAACAGGATCTGCGACGAGTAATAGATGAACAGCATGATGATCACCAGCGACCCCGCCGCCCCAAACGGACCCGCCGTGGAAGAATGGGAAAGATAGTAGCCCAGGCCGATGCGGGCCAGGCTGAAGAGCGCCGCCGTCACCCCCGCGCCCCACAGGGTGTCGCGCCAATCGATTTTGATGTCCGGCAGGTACTTGAAGAGCATGGAGAAAACGCCGGTGAACACCAGCGTCGAAACCGCGAAGTTGGCAAGCTGCAGCAGGAACGCCGTGACCGTCGGGTTGCCCACGTTGAGGTGCTTGGTGACCGCCGAGAGCATCGTGGTGAGCACCACCGATGCCAGGATAAATGCCCCGACCAGCAGCACCATGACAAACGACAGCGCCCGGTCCTTCAAAATGCCTTTCCAGCCGCGGTTGGGCTTGGGCTCGACATCAAAGATGGTGTTGAGAGCATCCTGCAGCGACACGAACAAATTGGTCGCCGCGTAAAGAATCAGCACGATCGAGAGCACCCCGGCAAGCGAGAGCCCCGGCGAGTACCCCGCCTTGGCGACCATGTCCTGGATGAAATCCGCGGACTTGTCTCCCAGGAACTGCGACAACTGCGGCCGCAGGTGATCCGCCGCGGCCTTCTCCCCATAAATCACCCCCAGGATGGCGATCGTGATCATCAGCAGCGGGCCAATGGAAAAGATCGCATAGTAGGCAAACGCCGCCGCCAGCCGGCTGGCCCGGTCTTCCGACCATTCCTTGAAGCTGGCCCGGAAGACCTGCCACAAGGACATGTTTTTCGGCACGTTGTCGCGCGAGGGGGGAGACTTGTCAGCCACGGTGAAACTCCCAGTCAATCCGGAAGTTCACAAAGCAACAGCCGTGCCGCGGCAGCGGCGAGTGGGAGCCTCCTTGCTGAGCTCCTTTCGGAGACAAAACGGTAAGTCCCCCCATTGTCCCTGGCCAGTCTGGCGAGCTGAGCTTCAAACGCCTGAGCGTGGGTCTTCACCCCATGGGCCGCGCGGCGTCCTTCAGTGTTCCCCCGCCGGCGCCGTGGTCCCGGCGGTGAAGTGCTCCCCGCCCGCCGCCGCATGTCCCCCCGCCGCCGCCGCATGCTCCCCGCCCGCCCCGTGTTCCCCCGCCGGCGCCGCATGCTGACTCGCCGGCGCTTCCGTTTCCTCCTGCCACTTCTTGGGCGCATGCGCCAGCGCCGTGCAGAAAAAGTACACCCCGATCACCCCGCCCACCATCGACATGTACCAGAACTCTTTCCGCTTGGCCACGACCGCGATCGCCACCACCGCGATGGCGATGTGGAACATCGTCGCCGCGGTTTCGAACGTCTCGTGCGTTTCCAGGTTCTCGTTCGAAAGCTTCTCCAGCTCCCGCGTCTCGTTCTGCAGCTCCGGCATCTCCTTGGCGTACTCGGCCTGCTTGTCCAGATCCTTCTGCCGCGGATCCACCTTGTTCAGGCTCGCGGTGTACACCTTCGCATCCAGGATCGACGACTTGATCGACTTCGCCTGGTAGAAGTTCCAGTTGTCGTTGGCCTTGATGCGGATCAGCGTGGACTGCGTCAGGTGGTTGGTCGCCAGGAACCCGGTGATGGCCGCCAGCGCCGCCAGCAGCGCCGCGGTCAGCGCCGCCGCCGTGATCCACTTCGACGCATGCCCCCCATGGCCATGCTCGTCATGCCCGCCGTGCGCGGCTTCATGAGTGAGGTGTTCCTGGACGTGCTCGGTCGGATTGTGCATGGCCTGACTCCAACGGGGTTGTGCCGCTAGTTTCACGCCATGCGCACCAACTTGCAACACCGCACTTCTTGCCGCAGCCCTGGCGCGCCTTCCCTTTCCCCGCCCTTACATGAACTTGTCGATGTTCGCCTTGAACCGGTTGAACGTGTCCGCCTTGAGCATGTTCAGGATCTCCGTGCGGGCCTTGTCCCACGGGGCGGCGTCGAGCGTGTGGTCGGTGGCCGCCTTGTGGAACGTCGCAAACGTGCCGCCGGTGAGGTTCACCTGCATGCTGCTCTTGTTGCTGATGAACGTGTCATAAACCTTCTGTGCCGTCGCGCCGGTGGGCTTGGCCGCGGTCACTTCCAGGAAGCGGATGTTCTCGTCGCTGTGCTCGCTCATGCAGAACTTGTGGAACGCATTCCACAAGTTCTTGTCCGCGCGCACCTGGTCGAAGGTGACGTTGGCCTTCTTGACCGCCGCCGCCTGCGCGATCTTGATGTCCGGTTCGCAGCAGCTCTTGAGGGTGGTGACGAAGTTGCTGGCGGTGGTCGCCATCTTCTCGACATGTTCGCGCGAGGATTTCGGAATCACCGAGCTCGCCTTGAACGCCGTCGCCGTCTTCGTGCAGGTCGCGCCCAGTTCCGAGAACGCCTTCTTCGCGGGCTCGAAATTCGCCACGTACTCCGCCTTCATCTGCTTGATGAATTCCTGGATCTCCGGCGCTGTCGCCAGCTTCGCCCCCGCCGCTCCGTCCATCTTCGACCAGTTGATCTTGTTGAACAGCGCCTCCGCGTGCTTGCAGGCGTTGGCCGGGTCGGGCTCCACCTTCGCCAGCTTCGCCACCACGCCCTTCTGCTTTTCCCACGTCGCCGCTTTGAGAATCTCGGGATAGGCGGGCTTCGGCATGGGGCACCTCGCAAAAGGGGTCGGAAAAGGGTCTGTGTCCCTTGTCGGCTCGATTTGCTTGCGGCTTAAGCCGGAACCGGCACTCCCACCGCCGCCCGCCGCGGCGTCAGCAGGCTCACCACCACCAGCGTCAAATACGCCAGCGGCACCGTCACCAGCGCCGGCTGGTTGAACGGCACCGGGGCGCTGGTCGCCGGCAGGTGATACACCGACACAAACGCGTCCGTCGAAAGAAAAATCCACGTCAGCGAGGAAACCAGCCCCACCAGAATCGACGCCGTGATCCCCTGCTTCGTCGTGCGCTTCCAGAACAGCAGCATCGTGATCGCCGGCAGATTCGCCGACGCTGCCACGTTGAACGCCCAGCCCACCAAAAACGCCGGGTTCATCTGCCGGAACGCGATCCCCAGCAGGATCGCCAGGGCCCCGACCGTCACCGACGCCAGCTTGCCCGCACGCACCTTCGCGTGATCGTCCAGGTTCATCTTGAACACGCTCGAAAGCAGGTCATGCGCCACCGCCCCCGAAGCCGCGATGATCAGCCCCGAGACCGTCCCCAGCACCGTCGTGAAGGCGATCGCCGAGATGAACGCGAACGTCAGCGAGCCGAACGCCTTGGCCAGCAGCGGCGCCGACATGTTCAGGTCCGTCGGATCCAGCTGCGACGACGTCATCGCCCCCAGCCCCAGGTACAGCGTCAGGATGTAAAACAGCCCGATCGCCGCGATCCCCACCACCGTCGATTTCCGCGCCGACGCCTGGTCCTTCACCGTGTAATAACGAATCAGAATGTGCGGCAGCGCCGCCGTCCCGCCAAAGAGCGCCACCATCAGCGAAATGAAATTCAATCGCCCCGGCGTGCTGTTTTTCATCCCCTTGAACAGCGTCGGATGCAGCCCCGGCGCCATCACCGCCGCCCCCGACGTCGCCTCCGGATAATACACCGTGTTTGTCGTCAGGGCCGGCGCCGTCCCCTCCTTGATCGCCTCCGACTTGGGCAGCCCCAGCGTCGATTCCTGGATCGTCGCCAGGAACGCCAGCGGCCCCAGCGGCCCCGTCGACGCCTTCGCTTCCGTCGGGTTCGCCGGGTTGATCGGCAGCTTCTCGATGAAGCCCGCCGGGTGCAGGTCGTTCGCCGCCGTCTGTGGCTTGCCGTTGACCAGCCGGTCCCCGTTGGGCAGCACCGTCAGCACCTGGCATTCCGTGAAAACGCTCGCCGGGTTGTCACGCTGAAACCGCGGCATGCCCGTGTACTTCCACGTCGTCACCAGGCCGTCTTCATGCTGCACCCGGATGTAATGCTTGTCCGCCCACACCCCCTCCTCCGGCAGCAGCGTGTCCGTCGGCTTCAGCTGCGCCGAAAACGCCTTGCCGTCCATGATCCGCGGAAAAGCATCCGCCGGCTTGGCGCTCAACCCGCGCACCATCAGCGCGATCGTGATCCCCAGGCAGAACAGCACCAGCAGCGATCCCTTGATGAACTGCACCCACGTCGTCGAGACCATCCCCGCCGTCGTCACGATCAATATGACGATCGCCCCCACACCGATCACCCCCGTGTTGAACGAAAATCCCAGCAGCGGCTTGATCAGCGTCCCCGCCCCCACCATCTGCGGAATCAGGTAAAAAATTGACACGATCAGCGTCGAGATCGCCGCCGCCAGCTTGATGCCGCGCGAATTGAACTGCGAGTCCAGCGCGTCGGCGAAGGTGAACTTGCCCAGCCGCTTGATCGGCTCGGCGATCACGAACAGCGCCACCACCCACCCGGCCAGAAACCCGATCGAATACAGAAAGCCGTCATACCCATAGAAGGCGATGTAGCCGCAGATCCCCAGGAACGACGCCGCTGAGAGATAATCCCCCGCAAACGCCACCCCGTTGATGAACCACGGAATCTGCCCGTGCGCGGCGTAATAGCCCTTGGCCGATTTCGCCTTGGAACCCAGGTAGAACGAAAGGCCCAGCACGGCCCCCACGAGAATCGTGAACACGATGACAGCGGACAACGCGGGGGGATAGACCATGACGGCTCCGGTCTTTTGTGAAGAAGGGAAAAAAGCAATCCTGCGCGGGTACCGATCAAGGAAAATGAATCAGCGCTCGCGCGGGGTCCGGGTGAGACTCATGTACACCAGCGCCAGCACGAATGCGGCCAATATCAGGCACATCCCGTACACCACCCCCAGGTTCGTTCCGAAGAGTGGCAGTTCGCGCTCTCCCGGCAGCGGCAGCATCGTCGACGCCATCGCCGCCGGATGCGCCACGTGCATGTAGATGAATCCGCCGAAGAACGCCGTGTAGATCAGGAACAGCACCATGCCGATCCGCATGTTCTTGGAAATATTGTCCGGATGATCCTCATGATGTTTGTGCAGGGGCGAGGCCGAGGATGCAGGGGGATCGGGCGCGTGGGTCATTACGGGGCTCCTGATCGGTCCGGGGACATGGGAAGAATAACGCCAGCGCGCCAAAACTGCACCGCTTTTTTCTTCGCCCCCGCGCAGCCCCCGAATCCCTGCCGCGCACGGGTAAGATGGTGCCATGTCGGTCAACATCGTGCACCTGGTGCTGGCGGGGGGGATCGCGCTGCTGGCGGCGGGACTCGCGGCCACCGCCGCGCGCACGCGCCGCTGGCGCATCCTCGGCATCCTCCTGCCCGCCGCTGCCGCCCTCTGCGCCCTCCTGGCCGCGGGCGGACTCACCCTCTCGCTGGGGCCCGGCGCCGCCCGCCACGTCGTGATCCTCCTTGACGTCTCCGGCTCCGCACGCACCAGCCCGTGGCGCAATCCCGCATGGCTGCAACAGGTTGCCCAGCGCCGTCTCGGGCCCGACATGCGCCTCTCCGTCGTCACCTTCGGCCGCGACATCAAGCTCGCCCTCGACGATGTCTCCGCCGCGGATGTCGCCCGCTGGCCCTCCGCATGGGCGCACTTCGGCGAAAGCGATGGCAGCGACCTGGCCGCCGCGCTGGCCTGGCGATCGCCCGCCGAGGTCCGCGGCCAGCCACCGGCGCCGCGCTGGGTCGTGACCGATGGTCTCGCCCCCTGGCCGCGCGACGCCTCCGCCGCCGGCGTGACGATCCTCCCACCCCGGCCCGATGTGGGCGTCACCGACATCGCCCTGCGCGAAGGCGCGCTCTGGGCCCGCGTGCGCGCCGCAGGCGCCATCCCCGCCACCCGCGTCGAACTCCTGCGCGATGGAAAAAGCCTCGCCAGGGACACGATCGCCTTCGAAAGCGGCAGTGGCGCACGCTGGATCAGCGTCCCCGTCGAAGACGCCCCCGGCGTCTACGAAGTGCGCGTCGATGGCCGCGACCCCTGGCCTGAAAACGACCGCGCCCGCCTCGTGCACGCAGGCGTCGGGAAGGCGCGCGTCCTGCGCGTCTCCGCCGGTGAACGGTTGCCCGGCGATGCATGGAAGCTCGCCGCCGACGGTTGGCAGGTCGTCCAACTCGACGATATCGCCGCCGACGATCTCGGCCCCGCAGGCTGGCAGACGCTCGACGCCTTCGTCCGCCAGACCGGGGGGGGGGTGGTCTTCACCGGCGCTCGCCGCGCCTTTGGGCCCGGCGGCTACACCGGCCTTGCCGCGGCGCTCTCCCCGGTGGCCGCCCTTCCTCCTGAAGGCCCGCCCGCGCAGATCGTGCTGCTGCTGGACGCCAGCGCCTCGATGAACGAAGCGGCCCCCGGCGGCAGCGATCAGAAGTTCCGCCTCGCCGCGCGCGGGGTCGCCGCCGGCGTCGCGCTCCTCCGCCCGCAGGACCACGTCACGGTGATCGCCTTCAACACCTCCGCCACGCTGCTCGCCGACGGCACCAAACAGCAACTCACGCCGGTCCTCGACGCCGCGCTGGCCAGCGTCCGCCCCTCCGGCGGCACCCTCCCCGATCCGGCGCTGCAGGGCGTCGATCGCGGTCTCTCCGCCGACGTTCCGCACAAGCTGCTCGTGCTGCTCACCGATGGCGAACTCCAGCAGATGGATGTCGCGGCGTGGCGCTCCCTGCTGCAACGCCGCGGCGCCACGCTCGCCATCGTCGCGCCGCAAAGCGCCCGCACCGGCCCGCTCGCGGCGCTGGCCGCCGACGGTACGTGGCTCAACGGCGATGCTCCCGACGCCTGGCCGGCGCTGCTTCGCGACACCATCGCCCAGGCCATCGCCGGCCGATTCCGCAGCGACGAACTTCGCTGGCGGGCGGAGGGCACGGACCTGCAGGGCACGGACGTACAGGGGACAACATCGGCGTGGACGGAAGTCTGGAAAAAGCCCGAGTCGCAGGTCGCCGCCGTCGGCCAGGCTGCGGATGGCGCCTGGACCGTGGCCGCGACCGCGCAGCGCGGGCTGGGCCGCTCCGCCGCTGTCGCTCTTTCGCCCGATTCGCCGGGCGCCGCGGCGCTGATCGAAAAGATGGTCGCCGCGGTCATGCCCGCCGCGGGCGACCGCCGCTTCACCGTCGCGGCCCACCGTGTCGACGGCGCCTGGGAAATCACCGCCGACGGGCTGCAGGAAGGACGTTTTCTCAACGGCGAATCG
>JBEHXY010000092.1:0-11212 GCA_048498455.1 Planctomycetota bacterium
CCATCCCCCTTCCACGGATACGCAAACGAATAACTCAACTGCGTCACATCCTGAAAATTGTCGTAATAGCGCCCAGCCCCATCCTGCTGCTGCGCCGGCCCTGACCAATACGGATCAAGCTTACAAATAAACCCCTTCGGCGCCACCTGCCCCTTCAACACCAAGATCCACGCCCCCGCCGCCACGCTCCCCGCCTGCGCCTTACCTGCCCCGTAATACGTTGCCAGCGCATCATCCGCCGTCATCGCACCCGCCGTCGCCGTCGGCGAGTTCAGCGCCGCTGAATACGGCGCATACGTCACCACCGGAAACAAATCATTGTTCTCCGCCGCATACACCACCATCGACTGCATAATCCCCCGCACATTCGCCGCGCAAGCGCTGCCGGCTGAAAGCGGACGCGACCGCCCGCCATTCTGCAAAATCGCCGCATCAAAAATCACCCCCGCACACATTCCCACCAGCCCCAGCCACATCCCCCACCGCGCAAACCCCACCCCCAGCAACTTCCCCTTGCTCCCCACCACCCGCCGCTCCGCCACCGCCCCCAGCACCAACCCCACCAACCCCGGCACAATCAGAAAGAACCCTGCCGCCCCCGCCACCCCCACCCCCATCGCCACCACCGCCAACCGGCTTACCCGCCCCACCCGGCCCGAATACCCCAACACCTCATCATCACCCATCTCACACCTCCACCCCCATTACGCCCCCCAATAAAAAAGGTTCACGCCACCCCAATTACCAATTACCATTTACCAATTACCGTTACGCGCGTCAGGAGCCCGACCCATGCCCAGCCGCCGCACCTTCCTCCAATCCGCCGCCGCCCTCACCCTCCTCCCCACCGCCGCCCGCGCCCAGACACCCGCCACCCCCGCCCCCGCTCCCGCGCCCGCCGCGCAACCCAACCGTCCCTACTGGCTTTCCATCCTCGAAAAAATCTCCCGCCCGATCCTCGCCAACCTCGCCGCCAACACCCTCCGCAAAACCATGCCCGTCGAATCCTCCGGCAAGAACCGCGACCAATACACCCACCTCGAAGCCCTCGCCCGCCTCCTCGCCGGCATCGCCCCCTGGCTCGCCTCCGCCCCCACCAACCCCGCTGAAGCCGCGATTCACAAAGACCTCCTCGCCCTCACCCAGCAATCCCTCGACAACGCCACCAACCCTGCCGCCCCCGACTTCCTCAATTACAAAACCGGCGGCCAGGCCCTCGTCGACACCGCCTTCCTCGCCCAGGCAATCCTTCGCGGAAAATCCGCCCTCTACGATCCCCTCCCGCAAAAAGTCCAGCAGCAACTCCTCGCCGCCCTCAAAGCCTCGCGCGCCATCCCCGCCCCCACCAACAGCAACTGGGTCCTCTTCGCCTCCACTGTCGAAGCCGCCCTCCTCACCCTCGGCGAAACCCCGCAGCCCGCACGCCTCCGCACCGAACTGCAGCGCCAACTCTCCTGGTACAAAGGCGACGGCGTCTATGGCGACGGCGAGCCCTTCCACTTCGACTACTACAACTCCTACGTCATCCACCCCATGCTCCTCGACGGCATGAACACCCTCGCCGCCCACGACCCGCGCTACCAGAAACCCGCCGCCGACGTCCTCCGCCGCGCCCGCCGCTACGCCCAGATCCAGGAACGCCTCATCGCCCCCGACGGCTCCTTCCCCGTCGTCGGCCGCTCCATCACCTACCGCATGGGCGCCTTCCACCTGCTCGCCGCCGTCGCCCTCCAGCAAAAACTCCCCGCCGACCTCCCCCCCGCCCAAATCCGCACCGCCCTCACCGCCACGATCAAAAAATGCATGGACGCCCCCGACACCTTCGACGAAAACGGCTTCCTCCGCATCGGCCTCGCCGGCCACCAACCCGCCCTCGCCGAAGACTACATCTCCACCGGCAGCCTCTATCTCTGCAGCACCGCCCTCCTCCCCCTCGCCCTCCCCGAAGCCGACCCCTTCTGGTCTGCCCCCACCACCCCCTTCACTTCCCAGCAAGCCTGGTCCGGCAAAAACATCAAAGCCGACCACGCCCTCGACGACCCCCGCCCAATCACCCTGCCCGATCCCGCGTAAACCGATAGTGCCTACAAAACCCCAATTACCGGTTACCAATTACCAATTACCGTTCTCCTCGCGCAATAAAAAACCGCGACCCACACAAGCGCCGCGGCCTTCTCTGCAATGCGTCAATCACCCACCGACCTTCAGGCCCCCAGGATCGCTTCCTTCGCCGCCTTCGCCACGCGGAACTTCACCACGCGCTTGGCCTTGATCTTGATCGGCTCGCCGGTCTTGGGATTCCGCCCCATCCGCTCCTTCTGGTTCCGCAGCACGATCTTGCCCAGCCCCGGCACCGTGAACTTGTTCTTCGCTTCCCGGTAAGCCAGCGCCGTCAGCGCCTCCATGACCGCCAGCGCCTGCTTCTTGGACACATCCGTGCCCAGCGTCTTGGCCGCCATCTCCGCCACCTTCGCCACGGTCGCCGACTTCGTCATCGATTTGGCCATGAACGTATCTCCTTATGACATGGCTTCTCTGCAGGAACGCGCCAGGGCCCCGGCTCTCCATCACCGGATTTTCGTTCACCCCGACTTGTTCACCAAACCACCTTACCCTAAGGCCTTTCCCGCACGCCGCAAGAAAATTCCGGCGATTTCCTGCCCTTTCCTGCATTTCTGCGTGAAAACACCGCGAAAACCCCGCGTTTACGCCACGTTTTCCCCGGCGCGCAACGATCGGCCGCCCCCTCTATCGGCGAACACCCGCGCAACGACCAACAAATTCAGCACTTTTCCCCAACCCGCCCCGCTCGCATCCGCCCCGCCCCCCACATCCGCCCGCCCGCCCGGCAGCGCTGCGCCGCCGTCCCCTCACCCCTCGCCGCCTTCCACCGCCGGCGCTGCCGCCGCCGCGGCCTTGGGCGCCGCCGACTTCTTTCCAGCCGCCTTCTTCGGCGCGGCCTTCTTCTTCGCCGCCGCCTTCTTCGCCGGCTTGGCCTCCTCCTCCGCTGGCGCTTCTTCCGCCGCCGCCCCCTTGCGACCGAACTTCGCCTTCACATCCTCCGGCCACCCCTTGCCCGCCGCGAAGCTCGCCTTGAACTCCTCCAGCCGCTCCGCCGGCAGCGTCGTCCGGCACTTCGGGAAACCGATGCAGCTCATGAAGGGCCCGCGCTTGCCCTGCCGAATCACGATGTGCTTCTTGTTGCACTTCGGACACACCATCCCCGTGTCCTCGGGAGGCGGCTTCGGCGGCAGCGGCTCGCCGGTCTTCTTGTCCAGGTTCTGAATCGTCTTGCACTCGGGATACCCGCTGCATCCCAAAAACGCCCCGAAACGCCCCACCCGCTTGATCATCGGCTTGCCGCACACCGGGCAGTTGAACGCCGTCACTTCGAGCTGCACCGGCTTGCCCTCGGCATCCACGTTCTGGGCGCCATCACATTCCGGATAGCGCGAGCAGCTCAAAAACCGCTTGCCGCGCTTGCTCAGGCGATACGCCATCATGGCGCCGCACTTGGGGCACTTGTGCTCGCTGGGCGTCTGCTCCGCGCGGGCATGCGTCATCCGCTCTTCCGCCGTCGCCAGGTCGCGCATCAGCGGCCCGTAAAAATCGTGCACCACCTCCACCCAGTTCTTGTGCGCCTCCTCCACCTGGTCGAGCTCCGCCTCGATCGTGCGCGTGAAGCTCGTCTCCATGATGTCCGGGAAGCCTTCGATCAACTTCTCGGTCACCTTGATGCCCAGGTCCGTCGCATAGAGCGTCCGCCCCTTGGCCTCCACGTAATTGCGGTCCTGGATCGTCGCGATGATCGACGCATAGGTCGACGGCCGGCCGATGCCCTCGGCCTCCAGCGCCTTCACCAAACTCGCTTCCGAATAGCGCGACGGCGGGCTGGTGAAATGCTGCGTCGGCGTCAAATCCAGCGCCGCCACTTCCTGGCCCTGATTCAGCTTCGGCAGGATCTGCTCATCAAACCGCGTGTACACCCCCGCCACCCGCGTGAAGCCGTCGAACGCCAGCGTCCGCCCCACCGCCTTGAACACGCCGACGGCATTGCCCGCCTGCTTCTTGCTGCGCGCTTCGATGAACGCCTCGGTGACATTCCACTGCGCCGGCGTCATCTGGCACGCCACGAAGCGCTTCCAGATCAGCTCGTACAACCGGAACTGCTCCTCGCTGAGCCCGCGCCCGCGGATGCTCGCCGGCGTCAGCTCCACGTCCGTCGGCCGAATCGCTTCGTGCGCCTCCTGCGCCCCCGCCTTGCTCGCAAAGAAATTCGGGCTCTCGGGCAGGTACTTCGCCCCGAACTGCCGATCGATGAACCCGCGCACCGTCCCCAGCGCTTCGCGCGAAATGTTCTGCGAATCCGTACGCATGTAGGTGATCAAGCCCACCGCGCCGATGCCCTCGAGGTCCACGCCTTCATACAACTGCTGCGCGACCCGCATCGTCCGCTGCGCCCCGAAGCCCAGCGAATTGCTCGCCGCCTGCTGCAGCGTGCTCGTCGAAAACGGTCCCGGCGGCCGGCTCGTCGACAGCTTCGCGTTCAGCTCCCGAACCCGGAATTCCACGCCCGCACGCTGCGCATCGGCAATCCCCACCACCTTCGTCAGCGTCTTCGCCGGCCCCTTCACCGGAATCCCTCGCGGCCCGTTAGTGCCGTCGTTGTCGACCGTGGTGACCATGATGTCCACCAGGCCCACCGCCTCCGCCGCCCGCCGCGCTTCTTCCGATTCCTTCGGATCAAATTTCTTTCCGCCCACCTCCACCAGGTCCGCGCGAAACGCCGAGTGCTCGCGCAGAAATTCGCTCTTCTCGGCCACCGTCCGTCCCGCGTTCGCCGCCGACAGCGCCTCGGACGAATCCGTCCCGTCATCCTGCGCGGCCTCTTCCTCATCCCCCGCAAGGAAGTTCCGCCACTGCTCCGCCAGCGCCCCCGCGTTCACCATGTCCGCCGTGAAAATGCCGACGAGCTTCCAGTACTCCTCCGGCATGAATTTCTGAATCTCCAGCTCCCGGTCCACCACCAGCTTCACCGCGACGCTCTGCACGCGCCCGGCGGAGAGACCCCGCGCCACCTTCTTCCACAACAGCGGCGAAATCTTGTAGCCGACCAGCCGATCGAGAATACGCCGCGCCTGCTGCGCGTTGACCTTGCCCTCATCAATCCCGCGCGGCGACTTGAACGCGTTGAGGATCGCCCCCTTCGTGATCTCGTTGAACACCACGCGCTTGGCGGTGGCCACATCCAGATCCAGCGCGTGCGCCAGGTGCCACGCGATCGCCTCCCCCTCCCGGTCCAAGTCGGTCGCCAGGTAGACCTGGTTGGCCCCGCGGGCCGCCGCCTTCAGCTCGCCGATGATCTTCTTCCGCGTCGCCAGCACTTCATACGTGGGCGCAAAATCGTGTTCGACATCCACCCCGATCCCCTTCTCCGGCAGATCGCGCACGTGCCCCATCGACGCCTTCACCGTGAACCCCGCCCCCAGGTATTTGTTGATCGTCTTGGCCTTGGCCGGCGATTCGACGATCACCAGCGTCCGCCCTGCCCCGCGCACCGGCTCCCCCGCCTCTGCGTCCTCTGCCCCATTTCCCTTGCTGCGAACCGTTTTTGCCACGTCAAAAGTACCTTTTACTCGAATGCTTCTCAGCAGCCTCAGCCTTGCGGCCGCGCTGCGTCACGGGCTCCCTTGCCCGAAAAACATGCCTCGGAAATAAGTCCCGAACCACACCATTCTAGGCGGGCCCCTGTCAAGCGAACCCGCCAATTCAACAGGTGCCCCCCCAAATGTCAAGCGACCTCCCCCTCCTCGGCCGGCGCAAAACAAAAGGCCCGGACACTGCCCGGGCCTTTCGCAATCACATCAAATCGGCCTGCCGCGGCCTTACCGCGCCTTGCTTTCCTGCTGCGTGGCGATCGCTTCCTTCTTGCCCTTGTCCTGTTCTTCGAGGACGTCGTCCACCAGGCCGTAGGCCTTGGCTTCATGAGCGTCGAAGTACTTGTCGCGCTCCTGGTCTTCCGCCACGCGCTCCACCGGCTGGCCGGTCAGCTTGGAGAGAAGGTCCGTCAGCGTTTTCTTCGTCTTGATGATTTCCTGCGCCTGGATGGCGATGTCTTCGGTCTGGCCCCAGATGCCGCCGAAAGGCTGGTGGATCATCACCTTCGCGTGCGGCAGCGCGTAACGCTTGCCCTTGGTGCCCGCGGCCAGGATCACCGCCCCGCCCGACATCGCCTGCCCGATGCAGAAGGTCTGCACGTCGCAGGTCAAAAACTTCATGGTGTCATACATCGCCAGCGTGTCATCGACGGCGCCGCCGGGCGAGTTGATGTACAGCATGATGTCCTGGTCCTTCCGCAGGCTCTGCAGGTACAACAGCCGCATGATCACGTTGTAACTCGAGACGTGGTTGATCTCGCCCACCAGGAAAATCACGCGGTTTTCCAGCAGCATCTGGTCGACCGTCATCTCGCGGTAACGCTGGTAGTCGCCGGCGTTCCGCGGGGCAATGTGCTGGTGGCCGGCGGTGCCCGGAAGCATCTCCGGCAGCATCGAGCCCAGCGCTTCGACCTGGTAAGCGGCGCCGGGGGTGTCGGCAATTCGGGAGCGGGTGGGAAGAACGAGCTTCCCGGCAGAGTCGTAAAGGGGCATGGGGTTTCCTTCATAGGTCCAAAGGTTGGGGAATGATACTCGTGTCCCCACCGCCGTTCCACTTCCGCCCAGGCGCTGTTTCTGCACCACCCGCCCGGCCACGCTCCCTGTACTCCCGCCCCCGCACACGCCAGAATACGCCCTGTCCAACCGAGGCATTCGAGTGAAAAAATCCCTCCTGCAGTTCACGGTGATCGCAATGACCATGATGGCTGGCGCCGCAACCCGCGCCGAAGAACCCGCAACCACCCGCCCCGCCGTCACCCCGGGCGACAACCTCGTCGTCGAAGGCGTGCCCCCCGTTCCCGTCGCCATGGCCGACGAAATCGACCGCTACCTGGAGTTCCGCGCCGCCACCGTCGCCGACTGGCATCCCCAGCGGCGCGAGATGGCGGTGTTCACGCGCTTTGCCGACACCGTGCAGGTCCACCTCGTGAAAATGGCCGGCGGCGCCCGCACCCAGCTCACCTTCTTCAAGGACAACGTCAACGGCGCCACGTTCCAGCCCACCACCGGCGACTACCTCGTCCTCTCCAAGGACATCGGCGGCAACGAGCAATACCAGAAATACCGCTTCGACCTCGCCTCCGGCGCCCTCACGCTGCTCACCGACGGCAAATCCCGCAACACCGGCGGCACGTGGTCCAACGGCGGCACGCTGCTGGCCTACGGCTCCACCCGCCGCAACGGCCAGGATGTCGATCTCCGCGTCGTCAACCCCGCCGACCCCGCCACCGACCGCCAGCTCATCGAACTCACCGGCGGCGGCTGGGGCCCGGTCGATTTCTCCCCCGACGACAAAACCCTCCTGGCCTCCGAGTTCCTCTCCGCCACCGAAAGCGCCCTCTGGCTGGTCGATATCGCCTCCGCTGAAAAGACCCGCCTCACCCCCGCCGATGCCGGCAAGATCGCCTACAACAGCGCCCAATTCTCCAAGGATGGCAAGTCCGTCTACGTCACCACCGACCGCGATTCCGAATTCCAGCGCCTCGCCTCGATCGACCTCGCCACCGGCACGCACACCTACCTCACCACCGACATCCACTGGGACATCGAGGAGTTCGACCTCTCCCACGATGGCAAAACCATCGCCTTCATCGCCAACGAGGAAGGCGTCAGCGTGCTCCACCTCCTCGACACCGCCAGCGGCAAGGAACGCCCCGCGCCCAGGCTGCCCCTCGGCGTCGTCGGCGGCATCACCTGGCACAAGAACAGCCGCGACCTCGCCTTCTATCTCACCGCCGCCCGCAGCCCGGCCGACGCTTACTCCCTCGATGTCGAGACCGGCAAAATCGAACGCTGGACCTTCTCCGAAACCGGCGGCCTCAACACCGAGACCTTCGTCGAACCCCAGCTTGTCCGCTGGAAGTCCTTCGACGGCCGCATGATCTCCGGCTGGCTTTATCTCCCTCCCGCCGAAAAATTCCCCGGCAAACGCCCCGTCATCGTCGACATCCACGGCGGCCCCGAAGGCCAGGCCCGTCCCTCCTTCCAGGCCTCCAACAACTATTACCTCAACGAGCTCGGCGTCGCCCTCCTCTTCCCCAACATCCGCGGCTCCGTCGGCTACGGCAAAACGTTCATCACCCTCGACGATGGCTTCAAACGCGAAGACTCCTACAAGGACATCAATGCCCTCTTCGATTACATCGCCACGCGCCCCGACCTCGACGCCCAGCGCATCATGGTCCGCGGCGGAAGTTACGGCGGCCACGCCACCCTCGCCGTCGCCACCTGGTACCCCGACCGCATCCGCTGCGCCCTCGATGTCGTAGGGATGTCCAGCCTCGTCACGTTCCTCGAGAACACTTCCCCCTACCGCCGCGACCTCCGCCGCGTCGAATATGGCGACGAGCGCGACCCGAAGATGCGCGAATTCCTCAACCGCATCGCCCCCCTCAACCACACCGACAAAATCACCAAGCCCCTCTTCGTCGTCCAAGGCGCCAACGACCCCCGCGTCCCCCTGAGCGAAGCCACCCAGATGGTCGCCGCCGTCCGCAAAATCGGCACCCCCGTCTGGTACCTGATGGCCAAAGACGAAGGCCACGGCTTTGCCAAAAAGAAAAACCAGCGTTTCCAGGTCTATTCCAGTGTCCTGTTCACCCAGGAGTATCTGTTGAAATGACCCCCGGCGTCTCCATGGCGTGAGGGCTTCCTCCGCATAGAATGATCGCTTCGACAGCGTCCGGAGAAGATCCCCCCATGAAGCTCGCCGTCATTTTTCCCATCGTCGCCCCCCCCTTCGTCCAGAAGAACGCCCTGCGTCCTTTTTCCAAAATCGACGGCCGCGAGGTCTTCCTCCGCACCGTCGAACTCTACACCCCCCGCGACGAGGTGTCTCAGCGCATCGTCGTGGTCACCCCTGACGATATGGACACCATGCGTGAGCGCTACTCCTCGCACCTCGGCTTCCAGGGCGTGACCGTCGCCGGCGGCACCTCCGACTGGTTCGGCTGCGTCGCCCGCGCCATTGAAAAACTCCAGCCCGAGATCGACACCATCATTATTCACGATGCCTGCTGCCCCGCCGTCCCCTTCACCCTGCTCGACGCCCTTGAAGACGCCCTCGGCAAAGCCCCCAAGCCCGTCGGCGGGATCGTCCCGGTGCTGCCCTCCCGCGCCGCCTATGCCGACGTCGAAAACGCCAAAACCGTCAAAGAGTACGTGGAAATGGCCGCCGTCAGCGAGGTGCAGTCTCCGCAGATCTTCCGCCGCCCCGCCCTCGACGACGCCTACGCCAAGCGCGCCGGGGCCACCTACGTCGACGATGCCGAGCTCGTGATCCACGCCGGCCACCGCATCGACACCATCGGCGGCTCCCGCTTCAATATGCGCATGGACACCGACGAAGTCGTCCGCCTCGGCAAAGACCTCCTCAACCACCTGCCCAAACCCAAATCCAAAACCCCCCTCAACCCCTTCGGCGAAGCCGAGTGGTGAACCACCCGCTACGGCATCGCCCTTTGCCCCGCTCCATCCCGTTCTTTCACCCGCGCTTCCCCGCCGCCAGGTAAAACCGCCCGATCACCACGTCAAACGCCTCCCCCGTGTCCCGGGTGAACTGGTAACTCCCCTCCATCGTCCCCCAGGCCGTCGTCAGCGGACAATAGGACGTGTACTTGAACGCCTGCCCCGGCGCCAGCCGCGGCTGTTGCCCCACCACGCCATCCCCATTCACTTCCTTGATCTGCCCCTCCGCATCGATGATCACCCAGTGCCGCGACCGCAGCGTCGCCGGCACGCTGCCCTCGTTCACGATCACAATGCGGTACCCGAAAACATACCGCTCCTCCTCCGGAGCCGACTCTTCAGGGATGTAAAAGGCCGTCGCTCCGACGCGGATGCCTTCGGTCGTGGTGTCGCTCAACGCGGGCGTGGGCATGAAACACATCCTTAATTCGTCTGCTCATCCCATTATATGCCTGAGCGTGCACAGGGTTTGCAAGAGGGTACTTCGTGTAATTTTTCGGACCTGACTCTCAGGGAGCGTCTCATGATTCACAATCCCTCCTTTCAGACCCCCCCTGATGTCGCCTGGGCCGAACTCCTCCCTCCCGAGCAATGGGAAGTCTACGAACGCGTCATCGCCGCCGCTCGCCAGCGCGGACTCACTTTCGTCCTCGGCGGCGGCCTGGCCTTCTCCCACTACGCCAACCGCTGGCGCAACACCAAGGACATCGACCTCTACGTCGCCCCCGACCAGCGCCACGCCCTCATCGACGTCGTCAAATCCACCGGCCTCCAGGACCTCTTCGACGTCCAGCCCTACGATCGCGAATGGATCTACCGCTCCCACAATGGCCAGGGCATCATCGTCGACATCATCTGGCAGATGGCCAACTACCGCGCACAGGTCGACAACGACTGGCTCACCCGCGGCGACGAAATCCAGATCCGCGGCACCACGCTCCGCCTCCTCCCCCCCGAAGAACTCATGTGGGCCAAGCTCTATATCCTCCAGCGCGACCGCTGCGACTGGGGCGACCTCCTCAACATCCTCTACAACCGCGCCAACACCCTCGACTGGCCCCACCTCCTCAAACGCATCGGCGAGGACAAACCCATCCTCGCCGCACTCCTCGAGGTCTTCTCCTGGGCCTGTCCCGAAAAGGCCTGGGAACTCGTCCCCGCCGACGTCTGGAAACAGCTCGGCATCATCCCCTCCCACATCGGGCCCACCGCCCCCGAAGTCGACCGTTCCCACATCCGCCTCCTCGATTCCCGTGACTGGTTCGGGCCCAACCAACCCCCCCACGAAGCCGTCTCCCAACAAAAGGCCGCCCCATGATCATCGGCACCATGAACCATCCCAAGGAAGACGTCGTCAAGGAAATCCGCTGGATGGCCGAGCTCGGCCTCGACTTCGTCGATCTCACCCTCGAGCCCCCCGTCGCCGCCAGTTGGCGCGTCGATCCCAAGGCCATCCGCCGCGCCCTCGCCGACCACAACATGAAAGTCGTCGGCCACACCGCGTACTATCTCCCCTTCGCCAGCCCCTTTGAAGAAGTCCGCAAGGGCACCGTCACGGAGTGCCAGCGCTGCCTCGAAGTCTTCGCCGA
>JBEHXY010000093.1:0-11012 GCA_048498455.1 Planctomycetota bacterium
TTCATGTGAGCGTCGGCGTTGTCTTCGCCGGAATCGTTGTGACGATACTGGCTGTGGGGTTTTTCGGGGGCGAGTTTTTCGAGCCAGCGTTCCCAGTCGCCGAGCAGGCCGCCTTCGTCGTCGTTGATGAAGACGGAGGCGGTGATGTGCATCGCGTTGACCAGCGCGAGGCCTTCCTTGACGCCGGAGGCGTCGATCGCTTGTTGCACGTCGCGCGTGATGTTCACAAAGCCGCGACGGGCCGGGACGTTGAACCAGAGCTCCTGGCGGTGCGATTTCATGCGGGTGTTCCTGGGGTTTGGTCGCAGCTGTCAGCGGACGCGGCGGATGGCGGCTTCGAGGTCGTGGAGGAGGTCGGCGATGGCCTGGTGGCGGGGGCCTTCGGGGGTGGACCATCGGAGGATTTCGCCGGCGGAAATCCAGGCTTCCACGCGCTGGCAGGCGGCGATGGCGGTGGAGTGGTTCTTGTTGCCCAGGGCGCGGCCGATCTCGGGGAAGCTCATGCCGGTGTGCTGGCGGGCCAGATGCATGGCGATGGCGCGGGCGGCCGAGATGGTTTTCTCGCGGCCATTGCCGGTGACGGCGGCGGGTTGAAGAGAGAGGTGTTCGGCGACGGCGTCGATGATGCGGGCGGCGGGGATGGGTCCCCGCATGGCGGTGCGGTCCTTGATGCTGGCGACCACGCTCTGGGCGGTGGGGGCGCCTTCATTGATCAGGCGGAGGCCGGCGACGACCTGCAGCAGCATGCCCTCGAGTTCCCGCACGCTGCTGGTGGCGGATTGAGCGACGTGCATGAGGACGGCATCGCCTACCTTCCAGCCGTTGCGGGCGGCGCGGCGGCGCAGAATCTCGAGACGGGTGGGAAGATCGGGAGCATCGACGCGGAGGACCATGCCTGAAACGAAGCGGCTCGAGAGCTGTTCGCTCAAGGCCTGGATCTGCTTGGGGGCGCAGTCGCTGGCGAGGACGATCTGCTTGCCGGCACAGGCGTCGAGCTGGTTGAAGGTGTGGAGAAATTCCTCCTGCGTCGCTTTTTTGTTCCCGAGGAAGTGGACGTCGTCGATGACCAGGAGGTCGGCATTGCGGATGCGTTTGCGGAAGGCGTCGGTGCGGTGGTTTTTGAGGGCGTCGAGGAACTCGTTGCAGAACTGTTCGCCCGTGAGGTAGAGCCATTTTTTGGTGGGGTGGAGACGGGCGAAGCGCTGGCAGATACCCTGGAGGAGGTGCGTTTTGCCCAGGCCGCAGTGGCCGTGGAGGAAGAGCGGGTTGAACTGTTCGCCGGGATGGGCGGCGACCTGGAGGGCGGCGTGGTAGGCGAGCTGGTTGCAGGGGCCGACGACGAATTCCTCGAGGGTGTAACGGGGGTTGATGACGCTGGTCGAGACGTGGGGAAGAGTCTGCACGGGGGCGGGAGCCGGGGCGGCGGGAGCGGACGCAGGGGCGGGGGAGGCGAGGGCGAGATCGGCGGCGACGCGGACGCAGATTTCGATGGGGCGCTGCAGGACCTCGTGGGCGGCGGCGCGGAGATCGTCGGCGAATTTGGAACGGATCCAGTTGGCGGCGAAGGGGTTGGCGGCTTCGACGATCACGGCGTTGCCGTCGAGGGAGAGGCGGGTCTTGCGGTCGATCCAGAGGTCGTAGCGTTCCTGGCCGATGCGGCTTTGCAGGCGGCGGCCGATATTCTCGATCTGATCGGCCTGTTTGTCGGCAAGGGTGAAGGCCGAGAGCGAACGCTCATCAGCGGCGGAAACAGAGACAACAGAACCCACTGGGCGCACGATGGCGGTCATCGGCGACTCCTCTAGGACAGCAACCCGGACGTTCAACAATAAACCAGAGAAATGATGAACCGTCGTGGTTCTGATGGAGGACCGCGCGTCGCTGCGCGGCTGGGTGATCCGTGTTTTCCTGCCCCGGCCATCCGCACGGCACGTCAGGCGTGCGTGCCGCGCGGATGCTCCGCGCCGGGGTGCGAGTGTCTAATCCTCCGTGACGAGTCACGTGTTTCGCATCGGCCGCCTCCTGTGCAGCCGCCCCTCCCGGGGAGCGCGAGGACATCCTCCCCTCCGCGGAAAGAGTTCGGCGGAGGCGCACCGCTCGCGGGCGACGGCGCTGGTTTTCACCAAGGCCGCCAGCAACGTTGTGCGGTGTGATGTTCTCGGGCGGTCCCCGAAGGACAGGGTTGTTTTAGCATTCGATGAAGGCGCTGACAACGCTCAATCGGGGGTGAACTTTTCCACAGGGCGCGTTGTGGTGTGGAGGTGGGGACTTGCGCGCCAAAAATATTTTTGTCCCACCAGTTGTCCACATCGACGGCGGTCGATTGTGGAAAAACTGTGTGCTGGCTAGCGGTTGTGGGGAGCGTTTGCGGCGCTCGGCGTTCGCGCCGCGCAACCACCACGGGTTGTGTTCGGGGCGGCCGGTCGTCCATGCGCGCTGTATCCCTCGATCGGGCGGCGGCGGTCATCCAAGACGCTTGATGAGGGCCACGCGCTGCCCCACGCTGGCGTAACCGCTGCGTCGATACAGGCGCACGGCGGGGACGTTGGCGGCATCCACGGCGAGCGTGGCGAGGTCGAAGTGGCGGCGCGCGGCGATGGCCAGGACACGGCGCATCAGGAGCCGCCCCAGCCCGCGGCCGCGCGCGGCGGGGGCGAGGCCCAGGTACACGAGTTCCAGCGCCCGGCGCGCGGGAACTTCCGCCAGCAGCAGGCAGCCGACGGCGCGGCGGTCGATTTTGAGCACCGACCAGAGCTGCGGATCGAAAGGACCGACCGCCTGGTGGCCCGCGATGATGTCTTCGACGGACCGCAGACCGGAAAGTGCAGGGCAGTCCAGCGTCTGCTCGTAACTGGCGAGGATGGCCTCGCAGAAATCCTGGTGGGTGGCGGCGCAGTAGGGCTCCAGCAACACATCGGAGGGCAGCGAGAACTCCGGGGGCTGCAGCGGGGGCCGGCGCTCCATGTAGGTGAGTGCGGCAAGGTGGGTCATGCCGGCGGCGGCAAAAACAGTCTTGCCGGCGGCGTCTGCAGGTTCGACGAGGGCTTGCACCAGGAGCACGCCGCTGGCACGGGCATCGTCGAGGGCGGCGACCACGGCGGCGGCGGTCGCGGACGCGGTTTCCGGATGTTCCGACTGGCTGGGGCCAAAGAGCATGGCGGTGCGGCCGGGCGCAGGAACCCAGAGGCACATGCCGGCGATGGTGGTGGGCTGATCGCCCGGGCCCAGCTCAAAGGCCAGGACCTGCCGGCGGATGTCGACACCGGTGGCGTCGGCGTAGGCGAGGAAGCCATCCACGCGGGCGGTGATTTCCGCATCTTTGCCGATGGCGGCGACGAAGGGGGCGGCCTCGGGCCCGCCCATGAGGACGCGCAATCCGCGGGTCGCCGCCGCCCGATCGGCGGGGCGTTGGAGGATGTAGCGGGCGTTGGGAGAGAGCGAGGACACGGCGTTATTGTGGGAGGGGCGGTGGAGGGATGCAAACGATGGCTCGGCGGCTGATCCATCACCCAGGGGGCCCGACGGTGAGGGTCATTGGCTTGAGAAGGGGCTTGGTTCCCTTGACGTATTCCCGGACTTGTATGGCAAAGGTGGCTTTGCCGGGCCTGGTGGGAGTGCCGCTGATTTCGCCGCTGAAGCGATCGAGAGTCAGGCCATCGGGGAGCTTTCCATTGGCGAGAGTCCAGTCGTAAAAGGGGACGCCGCCGCGGGCTCGGAGGGCGGCGGTGTAGGGCTGGTTCAGGGTGGGGTTGGGGAGTTGGGCGGTGTCGATGGTGAGGGGAATGAGGGCATCGACGGGGCGGAGTTTGTAGCCCACGGCGAATGCGGCCAAGAGGTCAAGTTTGGTGATAAGCCAGCGGCCGGGGGGGGTGTTTCCGTAGTATTCGTTGCCAAACGCCCCATGGAGGCTGACGGGATCGAGGGTGTTGGCGAAGTGGTCGGTGGGGTCGGTGCGAGGATATTTGCCGAGGTAGTCGCGGATGACGTCGTTGGGCAGTACGCCGTTGCGCACCCACCTTGGATTATTGGGCATGAAGAAGAGGGCATGGCCGATTTCATGGTGGACGATGGAATAAAAGTCATCCTGAGCGTTCTTACCCTTCATGGCTCTGAACCATTCATTGTCGGGCAAAGCGAAGTTATAGCCGAGCTGGTTGTAGTTCCCGTGGATGGCCACTTCCACGGTGCCCGATCGGTGCAGGGGGAGAGGTTTTCCGTTGCTTTGCTGGAAGTCTCCGTCGCGGGAAGGGGCGCCGCCGGAGCGATGTTCAGGCCCGTTGATACCGTAGGTGTAGAGCAAAAAGCCGGTATAAGCGTTGGCATTGGTGATCGAGTCGGCACTGGAAAACCCCGTTGTGCGGTAAATCCAAGTGGTTTCGGCATTGGCGGGGACCGGGGACACCGGCAGGGTTGCGAGGTAGAAAGCCCAGTCGCTGACGGCCTGTTGAAAGACCTTGCGTGCGGCTTCGTTCTTGAAGAAATCGGACTTGTCCTGGGAGAAATCAACGATCACGGGAAAGGTATCGGGCGGGAGATCGGCGGCGTGCGGCTCGGTCTCCGTGATGATCACATGGACGGGGAGGATCAGATGCCAGTGCTGGGAGCGGGCATCGGAGAGATCGAGCACGAGCGTGGTGTCGATCCTCTTCTTTTCGCGTGCAGGGAAAATGGAGACGGACATGGACAGCGTCGAGGCATTGGATCGGATCTCTTTCCTGGGACCGGTGGCGGCGGCACTGCTGGGAAGGTTGAAGTAGAGGCGGGGCTCGGTGGCGGCGACGGTAAGCTGAAAGGGTGCTTCCGCCCCAGGAGGAGGAATCACTTGGAACTCGATGGCAGGATTGGCCATATAGCCCTGCCAATCAATGAGCGTGAGGCCGCGGGTGGTGATGTCGCGATCAAAGATGTCGTGGATGGCTGGTGCGGCCTGAGCAAAGGCGTTGTTGGGCGAAAGCAGGAGGGCCAACCCCGCGAGGGCCAACAACAGGGTACGTTCAAGCATGAAGACCCTTCCAAGCAGAGTCGGCGCAATATAGCCAGTGCAACGGTTTCCCGCAAAAAAATCGATATGCGTTACCCACGAAGCCTTGCGAGAAGGGTCTTGCAGATGGGCAGCGAGGCGGGTAGTGTTAGAGGTTGGACCTAGTCCGGAGGTGTCCATGGGCCGTATTTCCTGGCTGTCGCGACGTTCGATTCTGATGGCATCCGTGATCCTGGCGGCAGCCGGGGCCGTGACATTGCTGCCGGCGGGCGCCGCCAAGGCCGCGCCCGAACCGTCCGTGGTGCCCATCAGCTGGGAACTCAACATGCGGCACAGCCCGCTGGAACGTCTGATCATGACGATCGACGGCAAGCAGCGGACCTTCTGGTACATGCGTTACACGGTTATCAACAACAGCGGCCGGGACATCCTCTTTACGCCCGAATTTGAGCTCCAGACGGAGACGGGCGAAGTGGTGCCGGCCTTCAAGGACGTGCCCAAGGGCGTCTTTGAGAAGGTCAAGTCCATGTCCAACAACCCGATGCTGCAGAGCCCCACGGGGGTTCTCGGTAAGCTGCTGCAGGGTGAGGACAACGCCAAGGACGGGGTGATCATCTTCAAGGCGCCCGAAAGCGACGCCCGCATCTTCCAGGTGTTCGTGTCGGGCCTCTCCGGCGAGACCGCGGAAGTAAAAAACCCGGTCACCGGGCAGAACGAGATCCTGCAGAAAACCCTGGTGATGGAATACAACATCCCGGGCCAGGCGATCGGCATCAGTCCGCAGCCGGTGCTCCGGTCCACACGCTGGGTGATGAAATAAGGGATGGGGGCACGCGGGCGGGGGAAAGAGCGGCGGGGGCGGGCGGGGGTTCACAGGATGCGAATTTGTGCGCTTGATTTGCGGGCGGGGGTTGGGGTATAGTGCCCGGCTCGGCACACAGTTTTTGCAGGCAAAAGGAACCGACAATGGCACATAAGAAAGGCCAAGGCTCGACGCGGAACGGGCGGGATTCGCGGCCGAAGTACCTGGGCATCAAGGCGTACGCGGGGGAAACTGTCACCACGGGGTCGATCCTGGTTCGCCAGCGCGGCACGAAGTTCAAGGCCGGAAAGAACGTGGCGGTGGCCCGGGATGACACCCTCTTCGCCATGGCCGACGGCAAGGTCAACTATGTGAACTACAAGGTGTCGATCGAGCCGGTGGCGGCGGAAACGCCCGCGGCCGCAGCGAAGGCCTGAGTCGGCCGATAACTGAACGAAACTTCCACAGCCCATGCGTCACCGCGTGGGCTGCTTTCGTTTTTGCCAGGCACGATTCGCCGCGCAGGATTCGCCGCTTCGTATCGAGGGTTCCTGCGATGGTGACCGCCGGGGCGCATGAAAAAGCCCCTCCCGTGCGGGAGAGGCTTCGCGTTTTCATGAATTTGTTGGGGGCTCGCTTACCGGAAAGCCGCCTTCACTTCCGGCTTCATCAGGGTGACCAGCGACCAGATGCCGATGGGAAGACCGATGATGCAGCAGCAGGAACAGGGGAGCATCGCCAGGATCGACGCGGTCATCGCCAGGCCATAGGACTGCAGTTGCCGCATCTTGATGGCGCCAAAGACAATGATGGCCCCGAAAATCAGGGCCAGAATGGCGCCGATGATTCCCCCGGCGCCGCCGGCAAGCTGCTGCACGCGGGCATCGCCTTCCATGGCCGCAGCACCCACGCCGATGCGCAGGATATTCATCAGCAGGCCCGCGATGCCGCCCAGGAGGTACAGAACGCCGGCCACCAGCAGAGCGATGCCCGGGCCGCTCACCAGCTGCGAAGGGGGGTTCGGGGTTGAATAATTCAGGTTCGGATCATTGGTCGTCATGCAAGGTCCTCACGAAGTTTACCGCTGTTTAATCCCACAGGTGGCACAGGAGCCACGCGGCCATGAATGTATCCGCGGTCGGGAAAATCCACAATGAAAAGTTGATCGCCACGCGGGGCCTGCAGGCGTTGTGCTACAATGAGGGTCTTTCGTGGCCTCGGGCAGAACAGCCCGGGCGGCTGCACACTCCAATCAAGGTTGAGCCATGTTTGTTGATCAGGCGGATATCCAGGTGCTGGCGGGGGATGGCGGGCGCGGGTGCGTCAGTTTCCGCAAAGAGAAATATGTGCCCCTCGGTGGGCCGGACGGCGGCGATGGCGGGGATGGCGGCAGCGTCTACCTGGAGGCAACCCCCGGCGTCGACACGCTCCTGGACATGGTCGGGAGGCACCACTGGCGGGCGACGCGCGGCGAGCATGGCATGGGCAAGAAAAAGGCCGGCAGCGACGGCGCCGACCTGGTGATCCGCGTGCCGCCGGGGACCCTCGTTTATGACAAGACCTCCGGCCTGCTGATTGCCGATCTCAAGGAAATGGGCCAGCGGGTGCAGGTGGCGCGCGGGGGCAAGGGCGGCAAGGGGAACATTCATTTTGTCACGCCGGTGCGCCAGGCGCCCGATTTCGCCGAGCCGGGGCAGCGCGGGCAGGTGCGCGACCTGCACCTGGAACTGCGGCTGATCGCCGACGTGGGCATCGTGGGATTGCCCAACGCAGGCAAGAGCACGCTTTTGAGCCGGCTCTCCGCAGCCCGGCCGAAGATCGCCGACTACCCCTTCACAACGTTGATGCCGCAGCTCGGAATCGCCGAGCTCGACGCCGAGCGGCGGCTGGTCATCGCCGACATTCCCGGCCTGATCGAAGGCGCCAGCGAAGGCGCCGGCCTGGGGCTGGACTTCCTGCGCCACATCGAACGCACGCGCGTGCTGGTCCACATGATCGACATCCTGCCGGTGGATGAAAGCAACCCCATCGAGGCTTATCACCAGATTCGTTCGGAGCTGGAAGCCTATTCCCCCAAGCTCGCAAGGAAACCGGAGATCCTCGTCGCCAACAAGATGGATCTGAGCGGCGCCAGCGAAGCCCTCGCGGATCTGCGCACGGCGCTGCCGGGCAAGCAGGTTTTCGCCCTCTCCGCGGTTGCGGGCACCGGGCTGCGGCCGCTGCTGGAGGCGCTCTGGCAGCAGGTGCAAAAGGCCCCGCCGTCGCAGCCCTTCGTCGAGGAGAAACCCTACGTGCCGCCCGCCGCGGAAGTGCTGCGGCCGGAATCGGAGATGTTCGAGTACGCCTCGGGCGACGCCGATGAGGATGCGTGGGAGCCGGTGGATGAGGAGGGCGAGGCCCTCGCCATGTCAGAGGAAGAGCCGTCGACGCCACCCAAGGCCGCCGCCAAAGGCCGGGGTGCGAAGCGCCCCGCGAAGGTGGAACGCGAGCCGGAAGTGTCGGCCGATCCGCTGCCCGGACCGCGTCGCGATGAACGTTTCATCAATGCCCTCGGCGAAGGAGTCCCGCCCGCCAAGGCGCTCGGACCGGCCAAGGGCGGCAAGAAGAGCGAGAAGGTCAAGCGGACGACCATCGAACCGGTCGGCACCACCAAGCGGCTTACGGCCAAGCAGCGGAAGGCGGCCCACGCCGAGCGCGTGAAAAAGAAGCTCGCCCCGCCGCTGCCGGCGGAGAATCCCCCGGAACCCGCCGCGCCCGCGCCGGATGCGGAATTGGCCGCCGAGATCGAGGCCATGAAGGCCGATGATCTTCGAAAGGGCAAATACTACAACCGTCGCAAGACCGACGTGTGAGGAACCAAATGAGCGTACTGGCGATCGATATCGGCAATTCGCGGGTGGGCTTCAACGTGTTCACCCAGGGCCAGGCCCAGGATGCGGCGGTGCGCCTGGCGCACGCCGAGCTGGACACCCAGCTGGCGTCCACGCTCAAGAGCCTCTGGGAAAAGGCAGAGGCCGAGACCAAGCACAACGAGGACGATGACACCGAGATCGTGATCGCCTCCGTGGTGCCCGCCCTGACTGACCGCATCAGCTATTCCGCACGCCAGTATCTGGGCGGCGAGGTGCGGATCATCGGCCGCGACGTGAAAGTCCCGGTGAAAACGATCCTTCGTGATGAAACCACCGTCGGGCAGGACCGCCTGCTGGGCGCTTTGGCGGCGTATGTGAACGTCGAGAAGGCCTGCGCGATCGTGCAGGTCGGCAGCGCGCTGGTCGTGGATTGCATCGATGATGAGGGCATCTTCCGCGGCGGCGCGATCGCTCCGGGACTGCAGATGTCCGCCAAGGCCCTGCATGAGTTCACCGCACAACTGCCCGATTCGTCCCTCACGCCGCCGGCCGCGGACGTGCCCTTCGGACGCTTCACCCACGAGGCCATCAACCTCGGTTTGTATGTCGGCATGCGCGGGGCGGTGCGGGAGCTGCTCGAACGCTATGCCACGGCCCTCGGCGGCTGGCCGCACGTGGTGGCCACCGGCGGCGACGCGCAGGCCGTGCTCGGTGATGCCCAGGGAGAAGGTCTCGTCGATTCCTTCGTGCCCGACCTGGTTCTCCAGGGGGCCGCCCTGGCCTGGGAACATTTTCGGGGCGAATGAGTGCGGATCATCGCCGGCAAGTTCCGCGGCCACACGCTGGTGTCGCCGCCGGGAGACAAGACGCGGCCGATCACCGATCGGGCGAAGCAGTCGCTCTTTGACGCGCTGCAGGAATGCTTCGTCGATGGGGCGGTGATGGATTGCTTTGCCGGGACGGGATCCATGGGGCTGGAATGCCTGTCGCGCGGCGCGGCCAAAGCCGTCTTTATCGAGCGTGACCGCGGGGCTTTGCGGGGACTCAAGCAGAACATCGCCGACATGGGATTTGAGGACAGGGCGGTCGTGCTGCCCATCGACGCCTACGCCGCCGCAGCCAATCATCCCGATGTGAGCGGCCTGACGATCGCCTTCGTCGACCCGCCCTACGTGCACGCCACCAGCGGCCACGAGCGCCACAAGCTCGACGGGCTCATCCGTGAGCTGGCCGAAAAAGCGATGGTCGATGGCGGGATCATTTCGTTTCGGCATCCGACGAATGTGTCGGTCGATGGCGCAGCCATGGGCGTGAAAGTGGTGCGCGAATTTCGCTACGGGGACATGGGCATCACCTGGCTGACGAAGGGATGAGGGGGAAGTCAGCAGGCTTCCACTTGCTTTGAGAGTGCAATCGCTCTCTCGATCGGCAAAAAATGAGAGACGCCCCCACGTCACCGTGTCAGGGCGTCTCTCCTGGTCTGTTTATCGGGCCGTGGCCCGCGTCTTAAGCGTGCTTAGTCTGGTCAATCATGACCAGTTCGCCCAGCCGGTCCTCGACGAAGAGGAACTGGCTTTTGACGATGCGGTAGACCGGCATCACCGCGTCGGCCGCCTGCGTGGGGCTGAGCGTGTTGACCCGGAAATGGTGGTTGCTGATCTGGGTGACGCGGACAAGGTCGTTGGGCCGCTTGACCATGTCCATGTGATCGATGAGCCGGCGCTTGAGTTCGGTCTCAAGTCCACGGTCGCGGCTGCGGGTCGGGGCGTCTTGCTGAGAGGTGGTTGAGGGCATTTACATCTCCTTTGTTCCCCGGGACGGAAAGGCCGTCTTTCCGGGGGCCACTCCATTGTAGCGCTCACGTCTGTGATTGTCGCTCCGCCCAAAGTACGTATCGCCCGTGGGCAGAGAATTCTTTAGCTTTGAATCCCAAAAGGATGCCGACGGCGCGAAATCGCCGTTGAGCTCTCTCTGCAGTGCCCGCGCGGGCAGCTCACCATTGATCGCGATGTAAAAATGTTTGCAGCGGGAAACGGCTGCGCTTGAGCTCCGCGTCCGCCGAGTAGCCGACCGGAACTACCATCACCACAAGCATATGCGCCGGAATGCCCAGGGCTTTCTTGACCCGATTCTCGTCAAATCCTTCCATCGGGCAGGTCCCCGCCCCCGCCGCCGCCGCCGCCAGCATGAACACCATCGCCGAGAGGCTCACCTGTTTGGCCAGCCAGAACCGCCGATGAATCGCCGGCAGCTCAGGCGTGGGAAGGGCCAGCCGGCGCACCGACGGAAGCGTGGCCTTCCACAACCACCCAAACCCCAGAGGCCCGGTATCAAACGCCAGCGGAACATACTTCTCCAGGCTGGCCTTGTACTTGGG
>JBEHXY010000094.1:0-10811 GCA_048498455.1 Planctomycetota bacterium
TAGAGTAGTGGAAAATCCAAATCGGTCGATGGCCTATTTCCTGCCTGGGCCGGGCGGGCGTTTGAGGAGAGCGCGATGCCGTTTCTGAATTATCACCACCTGATGTACTTCTGGACCGTGGCACGGGAAGGGGGCGTGGCGCGGGCGGCGGAGAAGCTGCATCTTTCGAGCCCGACGATTTCGGCGCAGATCCACGAGCTGGAAGACATGCTGGGGGACAAGCTTTTCGAGCGTCGGGGGCGGTCGCTGGTGCTGACCGAGATCGGGCAGATGGTGTACAAGTATGCGGACGACATTTTCACGCTGGGGCGGGAGCTGCTGGACGCGGTGAAGCTGGGGCCGGAGACGCGACCGCGGAAGCTGCTGGTGGGGATCGCGGACGCGATGCCGAAGCTGGTGAGCGTGGCGCTGCTGGAGCCGGCGATGCAGATGGAGCCGACGGTGTCGGTGGTGGTGACGGAGGACAAGATCGATGCGTTGCTGGTGGAGCTGGGGACGTACCGGATCGACTTGATATTGTCGGACACGCCGATCGGTGCGGGGCACCAGATGCGTGCGTACAACCATCTGCTGGGGGAATCGGGGGTGACGTTTTTCGCGGGCAAGCAGCTGCTTCCGAAGTACAGCAAGAATTTTCCGCAGTGCCTGGAGGGGGCGCCGATGTTCCTGCCGACGCGGAACACGTCGCTGCGGCGTTCGCTGGACCAGTTTTTCGACGCGAACGGGATTCATCCACGGATCCTGGGGGAGTTTGAGGATGCGGCGTTGCTGCAGGCGTTTGGCCAGACGGGGCGGGCGCTGTTTCCGGCGTCGGCGCTGGTGGAGGAGGAGATCTGCCGGCAGAACAACGTGAAAGTGGTGGGGAGGATCGACGGCGTGCGCGAACGGTTCTATGCGATCAGCCCGGAGCGGAAGCTGAAGCATCCGGCGGTGCTGGCGATCTGCGCGGCGGCGCGCGGGGATTTTTTCCGGTGAGTTGCCTCTCTCCTCAGCGCCGCCACAACGCCTTGGCGTTCGTGGCCTGACTGGTCGGGGCTGGTGCAACAACAGGCGATTTTCCACCGGGAGAAGCCGTGAACACCGCCACGGGTGTCCTTGGTGCGGCACAGCAGGTGCAACTTTTTGCAGCGCAAGACAATGGCGGGCTTGCGTATAATGGTGAGCATGAACGCCCATGACCTGAAAGACTTTCCCGGGAGCAAGCACGTCAGCCGCAATCCCGCGGTGTTGGGGGGGACTTTGGTCTTTGCGGGGACACGTGTGCCGGTTTCGACGCTGTATGACTATCTCGCGGATGGCCTCAGCGTTGATTACTTCCTGGAATCATTTCCGAGCGTTGAACGTGAGCAGGTGCTTGGGGTGCTGCGGCTGGGCGAGGGGCTTCATGCGCGTGAACTCAGCACATGAAAGTGTTGCTCGATGAATCGGTTCCCGTGCAGGTGCGCGGCGCCCTTGCGCATCATGAGGTGAGCACTGTCAGCGGGCTGGGATGGAAGGGACGGGAGAATGGCGAGTTGCTTCACGCCGCTCAAGCTGCGGGGTTCGACATCTTCGTGATCGCCGACAAGAACCTTCGGTACCAGCAGAACCTCCAGGGTCGCCGCATTGCCATTGTGGAACTGTGGACAAACCATCGGCCCACGCCGGAAAAGAATTTCGCTCAGATTGCGGCAGCAGTGGACAGCGTGCGGCACAGCGACTACCACATCCTCAGCAAACCCTAAACAGCCTTGCGGGAGCTACGCATGACGGCACTGGATGCATTTTTGAAGCGGTCGCACGATGTTCACAATTTGAACATGGCGAATGCGGTGTTGAACTGGGACCAGCGGACGAACATGCCGCCGAAGGGGGCGGAGGCGCGGGCGAAGCAGTTGGGGACGCTGGCGAAGGTGGCGCACGAGTTGTGGACGTGTCGGGAGACGCAGGATCTGCTGGCGGCGGCGGAGGGGGAGGCGGGGCAGTATCCGGAGGATTCGCCGCAGCGGGCGATGTTGCGGGTGGGGCGGCGGGACATGGACAAGGCGGTGAAGGTGCCGACGGATTTGGTGGTGCGCATGACGGAGACGTGCGCCCTGTCGGAGGAAGTGTGGCAGACGGCGCGGGCGGAGGATGATTATGCCAGCTTTGCGCCGTGGCTGGAGAAGGTGATCTCGCTGAAGAAAGAGTATGCGGCGGCGGTGGCGCCGGGGGCGCCGATCTACGATGCGCTGCTGGATGATTACGAGGAGGGGATGACGGCGGCGGTGCTCGATCCGCTGTTCGCCCAGTTGAAGAAGGAGACGGTGCCGCTGGTGGCGGCGATTCGGAACGTGGCGGACCGGGTGTCGGATGAAGTGCTGACTCGCGATTATGACGAAACGGCGCAGCAGGAATTCGGTCGGAAGATCCTGACGGCGTGCGGATTTCCGTGGGATCGGGGGCGTCTGGATGCGTCGGTGCATCCGTTCTGCACGAACTTTTCGCCCAACGACGTGCGGATCACGACACGGTATGAGCGGAACTGGATGCCGGGGAGTCTTTTCGGGTGCATGCACGAAATGGGGCATGCGTTTTACGAGTTGAACATCGATCCGAGTTACGAGGGGACGTCGCTGGGGGGCGGGGTGTCGCTGGGGGTGCACGAGAGCCAGAGCCGGTTGTGGGAGAACATGGTGGGGCGGAGCGCAGAGTTCTGGGAGCGGTATTATCCGGAGGCGCGCAAGGCGTTTCCGGGGCCGCTGGGGGAGGTGCCGCTGGATGGCTTTTACAAGGCGATCAACACGGTGAGCCCGTCGCTGATCCGGGTGGAGGCGGATGAAGTGACGTACAACCTGCACATCATCTTGCGGTATGAGATGGAGCAGGACCTGTTGAACGGGCGGCTGAGCGTGAAGGATGCGCCGGGGGCATGGCGGCAGAAGATGCGGGAATCGGTGGGGGTTGAGCCGCAGACGGACCGGGAGGGGATCCTGCAGGATGTGCACTGGAGCGGCGGGGGGATCGGGTATTTTCCGACGTACACGCTGGGGAACATTTTGTCGGCGCAGTTGTTTGAGGCGGCGACGGCGGCGGTGCCGACGATCAAGACGGACATTCGAGCGGGGCGTTTCAGCGCGTTGTATGAGTGGCTGCGGGTGAACGTGCACCAGCACGGGCGGCGGTATGTGCCGGGGGAATTGATCGAGCGTGCGACGGGTCGCGGGCTGACGCTGGAGCCGTATGTGGCGTATTTGAAGGCGAAGTTTTCGCGGGTGTATGGGTTGTGAGCGTCACTTGCCCTGGCGGCGGTGGTGCAGCACCAGCGAGAGACCGACGATCGCGGAGAGCAGCATCAGGGCGTTGGTGAAGATGAAGACCTTGTCACCGACGAGGGCGGAGTAGGCGGTGAAGCCGGCGGAGGCGAGGGCCTGGCCGATGAAGAGCCAGGTGGAGACGCCCTTAGAGGTGCCGGACTTGTACTGGCGGAAGATCTGGGAGGCGATGGTGAGGACGAGGATGGCGGAGGCGGACCAGCCGAGGAGTTGGGTCATGGGTAGGACCGCCGGGGGACGCAGACAGGAAGACGCGGGGGCGCCAAGCGCGCCGGGACCCACGAAGGGTCAGGGGGCTGTTTGCAAAGGGGGGGCCGCGGGGGCGGGTTATTTGATGATTTCGGGCTTGATGTCGAGGTCTTCCCAGTCGCGGGTTTCGAACGCCTGGGGGAGGACTTTCCTGGGGATGTAAACGCTGCTGAAGTTGATCTCGATGGAGGATTTCGCAGCGGGGTAATTCAGGATGATGTGGTGGGGCATCAGCGGGACGGCGGAGGGCTTGGGGGGGGCGGCGGGGTCGTCGTATTCGACGGGCCGGTAGGTGTCGAGGTGGGAGGTGACGATTTCCTGGCCGTCGGCGTCGAAGAGGCGGACGTCGGTGGGCAGGCCGGTGCGGCGGTCGATGGTGAGTTCGCGTTCGAGCAGCGGCGCCGCGCCGTCGGGCCGGGCGCGGGTGAAGCTGAGGATGTTGCTGTCCTTGTCGCGGCGCATGGTGACGGAGAGGCCGTCCTGGGGTTGAATGGGCGTGACGGCGAGGACATCGAGGACGCGATCGACGCGGAAGATGGAGGCCTGGCCTTCGGGCTGGGCGGCGAGGTTTTTCACTTCGCCGGTCCAGGCATGTTTGCCGTTGACCTTGAGGATGCACCACCAGTCGCTGGCATTTTTGCCGGCATCGAGGAGGGTTTGCGACATGACGGTTCCGAAGAAGGCGATGTCGGCGGTGGGCGGCTGGGCGTCGAAGTGCTGGCGGATCCAGAGGCGGCCGGCGAAGCTGTCGCGGCGGGGCTTGCCGTCGTCGTCGGGATAGCGAACGGTGACGGCGTTTTCCGGCGCGGCGCCGGAGATGAGGGGCAGGGCGTGGGCGCGGGTGTTGAGGCGCTGGATTTGTTCGTCGAGGGAATCGGTGGGGCGGACGCGCACGGCGCCCTTGGCGACTTCGTGGGGCCGCGGGCCGACATCGGTGCAGGCGGTGAGGAGAGCGAGAGGCAGCAGGAGGGCGAGGAGCCGGCGGTGGAGCATGGGGGGTGCGTCCTTGGGGGTGCGAACGTTCTGGTGGGGTTACGTTGCCACTGGCGAGGGCGGATTACAATGGGCGGGTGCGAATTCCGCTGCTGGTTCTGCTGGTGCTCGTGGGGATGCCGGGGATGGTGCGCGCGGGATGGGGACGGGAGGTGATCGAGGCGGAGGTGCAGACCCATCCCTCGGCAATCGTGGTGCGGGTGGACAAGGGGTTGCCGGGCGGGGCAATGGAATGCACGGTGCTGGAGGTGCTCACGGGCGGGCATGTGGTGGGCGAGACCCTCGAGGTTGCTGCCCAGCCGATGTGCGAAGGCACGTCGTTGCTGGAAGCCAACAGTTATGAAGCGGAGGCGAAGGATCTGGCACGGCGGCACACGGTGCTGCTGGGGTTTGACGAGGGGGTGGAACCCGGTGTCGGTGAGACGGCGCCGCTGCCGCCCAGCACGCGGCGGACGCTGTCGCCGCGTTACGTGATTTCGGGTGCGCCGGAGGGCCTGCTGCCCGAATACCGCAGCGTCACCGATGTTCACTTTCGCATGCTTACCGGGCAGGAGATCGTCGAGGCGGCGCGGCGAGAGGCTGGGCGGCCGTGGGTCGGGACCGTCGGATTGGGCGAATTTGAGCGGGAACCGTTGTGGGGAATCACGGCGGTGCCCGGTGATGAACGGCTGGAAGCGTGGGCGATGGAATGGGCGGCGTCGGACGATGCGGAGGTGCGGGCGGTGGGAGCGTCGGCGATGGAGTTTCTGCCGCTGACTCCCGAACGCGAAATGGTGTTGCGGCGGCTTCTGGAGGATCCCTACCTGTCCCCCCCCACCGGGCTGCTCACGCCCTGGATGAAGCAGGCGTATGCGGTCCGGCAGGTGGCGGCGCGGGCGCTGGCGGCGCAGGGACTTTTTCCGGCAGCGACGCTGGAGACGCGGGCGCAGGTGTACCGGCCTGTCGCCTGGGGCTGGGTGCTGGCGGCGGGGATCGGGGCAGCAGCGGCGTGGGGGTTGTGGCGATGGAAATTCCGGCCGGGGCGGCGCTGGGGGAAGTGGGTTGTTGCGGGGGGAGTCCTCCTTGTGGTGGCGGGGTCGTGGGTGCGGTCGTACCGGGTGGCGGATGATTTTGCGGTCACGGTCGGGAACACGCTCTTTACATGCACGACTTGGCGCGGGGCGGTGCATGTGGAGATCACCACGGGATTTCCGGCACGCACGGGGCTGGTGCACGCGACGACCACCAAGACCCTGGAGCCGAGCGAGCTGATTTTCATCACACGCGACAGCCTGGTGTCGCTGTTTCGGCATCGATTTGGAGCGTATGAGGAGGACGTGGCGCGGGGAAGTTGGGGGTGGCTGCCCTGGGTGTGGGCGCCTGATGGGTTGTCTGCCACCCTGCCGCCAAGCGCGCGCGGGGTGCAGGTGACCGTGCCGCATCGCTGGGTGGCCGGCGGTGTGGGTATGGCATTGGCGGTGATGACGGGGTGGGCGTGGTGGCGGAGTCGGAGGCGGCGGACGCGAGGGGGGTGCCCGCAGTGCGGGTATGACGTGCGCGTGCAGGCGGCGATCATTGGGGGACGGTGTCCGGAGTGCGGGCGCGTGGTGGGGGCGACCGGCTGAAAGCGGGGTGTCCGCTCCTTAGTAGACGACGGCGACGGCGTCTTCGATGGTTTGGACGACCTGCTGCATGGAGAAGGGTTTTTTCAGGAAGCCGTCGAAGCCTTCTTTCTGGAGGGCCTGGCCTTCTTCCTCGGTGAGGTGTCCGGACATCGCGACGACCTTGGTCATCTGGAGGTCGGGGTTCATGCGGATGGCCTTGCAGACGTCGCGGCCGTTGATGTCGCCGAGATTGATGTCGAGGAGGATGACGTGGGGCTTCACTTTTTCGGCGTTGATGCCGGCCTGGAAGCCGTTGGCGGCGGTGTGGACGTCGTAGGTGGCGTGCTGGCCGAGGAGGTCGCGGAGCATGTCGACGATGTCGGATTCGTCATCGACGATGAGGACGCGGGTTTTGGTGAAGTGGAGCATGCCGTCGAGGGGCATGTTGTTCTGGCGCATGAAGCGCATGAGCTGGGAGACGGGGATGCGGCGGTCCTTGGAACCGGGGATGCGGTAGCCGCGGAGTTGTCCGGAATCGAACCACTTGGTGACGGTGCGTGGGGCGACTTTGCAGATGCGAGCGACCTCGCCGGTCGTGAGGACATCTTTGTTGCGTGCCATTTTCTCGCCTCCTGCTACTGCCGGGTCTGCGGGGTGAACGATGGGGTGGGAATCAGGGTGTGTACCGCGGACCTCCCCTTCATCGGTCAGCGGGGAGTGGGGGTTGAGCAATAAATTCGGGGGCCAAGGTGCTGAAAAAGGGGATAGGCCGGGGTGTGATAGGGGTTTTTACGCCGAAAAAGAGCATGAGCTGGCGGAAAGAAAGGGGAGCGGCGTGGCGGAATGTCGGAAAAATGAATTTTTATAGTCGAGCGGGGCCAAAAATTACTTCGCTGTTCTACCCAGATACCCTATTTTCCGAAAGTGGGCGGGATGGAGCGGGCGAGATGGCGGAAGAGCTGTATGTCCAGAAATCCTATCAATTAAGTAGGCTAGCGAGCGAAACTGCTTGTATTGAGGTCGTGAGATGCTACAGTGGTCGTTTCGGGCGAGGTCTATTCACCCGGTAGGAATTCACGCGGAGCATTGCCATGGCGGCCGAAACAGGCGTCGTTGAAGTTGATGGGAAGAAGCTGAACAAGGTGGAGGCCATCAAGCTGGCAAAGGATGGGGTGGATATCTGGGGGGACATTTTCACGTATGGACAGGCGGATGCGCCGCCGCTGCCTGAGGACAAAGCTGCAGCGTTTCTGGCTTCGGGTGGGCGGGAGGAGGACCTGAAGGCGGCGGCCCGGCAGGCGGCGGTCCCGGAAGAGGATTATGTCCGGATGCGCTGGTACGGCATTTACCAGCAGTTGCCGAACAACGGCTATCACATGATCCGGATCCGCATTCCCAACGGCTTTCTGACGCCGGCGCAGTTTCGGGAGGTGGCGGCGATCAGCCGGGAACATTCGCGCGGGTTTGCGGACATCACGACGCGGCAATGCATCCAGTTGCACTGGAACACGATCACGGCGTTCTCGGATATTTTGCCGCGGCTGGAGAAGGTGGGGCTGGTGAGCAAGTTCGCCTGCGGCGACACGCCTCGGAACGTGGTGGGGTGCCCGATGGCGGGGTTGCTGCCGGCGGAGATCATGGATGCGACGAAGGCGGTGGAGTCGGTGAACCAGCTGTTCCTGAAGGGGAACAAGGAGTTCTCGAATTTTCCGCGGAAGTTCAAGACGGCGCTGGCGGGGTGCCACCTGCATTGCCACCAGCCGCAGATCAACGACATCGGGGTGTTCGGGGTGGTGCGGAAGAACCCGCAGACGGGGGCGGAAGAGCGCGGGTATGGGATCATCGTGGGGGGCGGGTTGTCGACGAAGCCGCACATCGGGCAGAGCCTGCGGGTGTTCGTGACGGAGGAGCAGTTGCCGGCGGTGAGCCGGGGGATCGCGCACATTTTCCGGGATCACGGGTACCGGGAGAACCGGACGCGGGCGCGGTTGAAGTTCCTGGTGGCGGATTGGGGCTGGGAGAAATTCCGGGGCGTGCTGGAAGAGAAGATCGGGTTCACGCTGGAGCACGATGAGACGATCACGGGGCCGGTGCATGCGCCGCACACGGACCACATGGGGACCGGGCCGCAGAAGCAGCCGGGGCTGAATTACGTGGGGGTTCCGATCGAGCGTGGGCGGATGCTGAGCGAGCAGATCGAGCTGGTGGCGACGCTGGCTGAGAAGTTTGCGGCCCCGGGCAAGGGACAGATCCGGCTGTCGAACAAGCAGAACATCATCCTGGCGAACATTCCGACGGAGAACCTGGAGGCGCTGGTGCAGGCGCTGAAGGACGGGGGGCTGACGCCGCACGCGCCGCTGTGGCGGACGAGCCTGATTTCCTGCACGGGGACGCAGTTCTGCAACCTGGCGATCGTGGAGACGAAGCAGCGGGCGCACGGGATTCTGAAATTCCTGGAAGAGGAATGCGAGATCGATTCGCCGATCTTTTTGAGCGTGACGGGCTGCCCGAATTCGTGCGCGCAGTACCAGATTGCGGACATCGGGCTGATGGGGGTGGTGTGCAACTTCCGCGGGGTTCGGGGGACGGAGGCGTACCAGATTTTGCTGGGCGGGGCGCTGGGAGCGGATCCCAAGTTTGCGACGCTGACGATGAAGAAGGTGCCGGCGGATTACGTGCACAAGTCGATCAAGCAGCTGGTGGACGCGTACAAGGCGCAGCGTCTGGACGCGGACGAGACGTTCCGGCAGTTTTTGAGCCGGCACACGCCGGCGCAGCTGGTGGAGTGGCTGACGATTCCGGAGCTAGCGGAGGTGAAGTGAGCTTGGCCGCGTGGGTGATCTGGTAGAATGGCCGCAGGTGCAGAATGACAATTGCCAATGAGCCGGTGCATCGCTTCACGCGGGACGAGTACTACCAAATGGTGGAGGCGGGGATTTTTCAGGAAAAGCGCGTGGAGCGGCTTGGCGGAGAGATCTTGGATATGCCCCCGCAGACACATCCGCATGCCTGGACGGTGACGGTTTTCAACCAGTTTTTGACGCGGCAAGCGCCGGAAGGGTATTTCGTTCGCTGCCAAGCGCCTTTGGCCATTGGGGAAGGGAACGATCCTGAACCGGACCTGGCGGTCATCGCCGGGGAGGCGACGGCGTTGAAAAACCATCCGGAGACGGCGGCGCTGGTGGTGGAAGTGGCGTATGACTCGCTGCGCCGGGATCGGGGGAAAGTCGCGGTCTATGCTTCAGCGGGCATTCCGGAGTACTGGATCGTGAACGTGCGCGGGCGCGAGATTGTTCAATATCTCAACCCCCGGCGCGTGGTGGGCGCGGAAACTGAAGACTACGAGTATGCGACCATTCGCGCCTTCCGCGAAGGCGAGACCATCACCAGCGCGACGCTTGCCATCCCGGTCAGAGAAGTGTCGCACCTGCTTCCACCAGCGTCCGCATGACAGCCAGGAGGGAGCATGGCAGGTGAAGGATCGGGTGCAGGCAAGCCGCGCATCGAGGCGTGGTTTGATGGGGTGTGTGAGCCGCGGAATCCGGGGGGGCATGGGGCGTACGGGGCGGTGGTGAAGGTGGAGGGAGAGGTGGTGTTGCGCGAGGGCGGGTATGTGGGCGTGGGGCCGGGGATGTCGAACAATGTGGCGGAGTATGCGGGGGTGCTGCGGGTGCTGGAGTTTATCGCGGGGCAGGAGGGGACGGCGGTGGTGCGCGGGGATTCGAAGCTGGTGATCATGCAGTTGACGGGGGAGTGGAAGGCGAAGCAGGGGTTGTACCTGGAGACGTACCGGCGGGCGGTGGCGGCGCTGGCGAAGCTGGGGTCGCGGGTGCGGCTGGAGTGGGTGGGGCGCAATCAGAACTCGGAATGCGATGATCTCTCGAAACAGGTGCTGCGGGAGCGCGGGGTGAAGTTCCGGTTGCAGCCGGAGTGAGAAGGCGCCGCGCGCAAAGCCGGTGAATGGCCACGAAAGACACAAAAGACACGAAAGCGGCTGCGGAAGGATTGACTAGTTCAGCATCGGTAGGGTGAGGGGGTGGGTGGCGACGAGGGTGGGGAGGAGCGTGGTGGGATCGAGGACGTAGACGTGGTAGGTGTAGGTCCCGGGCAGCAGGTGCGGCAGGGTGAAGGAGAAGCGGGTGGTGTTGTCGGGGGTGGTGGCGAGCAGGGCGCCGTTGATCTCGAGAAGGACCTGCGGGTGGACGGCGGGCGTGGTAAGGAGGGAGGCGGCGCCGGTGATGGTGGTCGGGGTGGCGGAGAGAATGGTGGCGGCGATGGGGGAGCTGCCGACGATGCGGCTGCCGAGGAGGACGGGGGTGGCGCTGGGGGCGTCGATGGCGTAGATGTCGAGGCGGTGGGGTCCGGCGGAGAGGGACAGGGCGCGGTCGAAGCCGAGGCTGGCGAAGTGGAGGGCGGGCAGGAGCTCGTTGCGCTGGAGGGAGGCGGCGAAGGGGGTGCCGGCGACGCCATCGACATCGATGCGGACCTGCACGGCAGAAGTGGGCGTGGAGGGGTCGAAGGCCCAGCCTTTGACGCGGGCGGGGGTGGCGATTTCGAGGACGCCGAAGGGGAGCTGCGCGCCGGCCGGGTTGGTGACGGTGGCGACGCGTGTGCCCAGGGGGGTGGCGAGGCCGTTGTCGGAATCGAGGGCCCAGACGGAGACGGTGTGCTGGCCTGGCGATAGCTGCGGCAG
>JBEHXY010000095.1:0-10669 GCA_048498455.1 Planctomycetota bacterium
GAGAAGCGATCCGCCTTGGCGGAATGGCCGCCGACCAGCAGGGCCGCACCGGTCACCGCGGCCACGGCAAGGACCTTCACATTTTTCAAAAGCGTCAACATCACAACCTCCTTGGGTCATTCCCGTCGAGCATCACTGCCGAGCGGGCGTCCTTTGTCTGGTTACTTTCTTACTCTACAAGACACCGCGTGATATCGGCAGTTAGTCCGCAATCAATTGACCACTTTTTGTAAGATATGCACTTGCCGTGCCGCCGGTTACGTTCTCGGACATGCCCCGTCCAGATACCCCTCGCCCCGGCCGCAGGGAGCCCCCGCGTACGCGGATCAGCAGGGTTATCCCTGCGCGTAACTTTCGCGAATTTTGCGGCACACCCGGATGAAGTCCGCCCTGTCCGCCGGCGAGAGTTTCCGGAAGATGTCCACCGACCGCGCCAGGCGCGTGTTGCGGTAGTCGTCATAAGACTGCCGCCCCTCCGACGTCAGCGTCACATCGATTTTCCGCTTGTCCGCCTGGTTGAGCGCACAATGGATCAGCGGCTTTTCAAAGCCCGTCTCCAGCGACCGAATGATCCGCGACATCTGGGCTGGCAGCACGCCCACCGCCCGTTGCACTTCCCCCACCGTCATGGTCTCCGTGGCCCGGACGAGCGAGTCCAGGGCCAGGAACTGCGATTCCGACAATTCGGGCGCTCCCTGCTGCCGCGACGCCAGCCGCTGCCGCCAGCTCATCACGGTGAGGGAAAAAATCTCCTCGGCCATCGCTTCAAGCGAAGAGTCCTGGGACGGCGAATCGGCGTTTGTCATTGTTGCATCTCGCGAATACTTCGTCTCGCGGTAGTGTAGTGCCCGCCGGTATTCCCCGAAAGGCTTTTACCTCCGTAACCGGGCAAATCCTCCGAAATGTGATATTTACCGAGTGGCCCTCGGCAAGGGGGCTGGACAGGCTGCGCCGTTCGTTTAGAGTTGCAGCCACTTTTCGCAACACGGGGACCGTCCCATGACACAGCCGGTGCAGTACAACGTCCGCGACAGTCAGGGAAACGTCTACGGGCCCGCCACCGCCGACATGCTGCGTCAATGGGTCAAAGAAGGCCGCATCGTCGCGGGGATGTCCATCGCCCCGGAGGGCACCGACCAATGGACCGAGGTGTCGGTCCATCCGAACCTCTCGGACCTCTTTGGCGGCAGCCCGGCGGCCGCCGCTTCGCCCAATTCGGCCCCCACCGGCGCGCCCACCAGCGCCATTCCGGTCAGCGACACCTCGATCATCGACGCGCCGGCCAGCGCCGCCCCCGTCGATCCGCTCACGAGCGCGGCCCCCGCCGCGCCTGCCGATCCGGCCGCGCAAACCCCGATCACCGGCAACACCACGGTGGTCCGCTCCACCAACACGAACCTCACCGGCCTGGGATACGAAACGCCGCAGCTCGCCCGCTCCAACACGCTGGCCCTGATTTCCTTTATCGCCGGCATCCTGGCGCTGCTCTCGAGCGTGTCGGCCTGCTGCTGCTACGGGACCATCAACGGGCTGCTGGGCCTTGTGGCTTTGGTCCTGGGGCTCGTCGCCGTCGGCCAGAATCGCAAGGAGCCCGGCGCGTACAACAACAACTGGATGGCCGTCACCGGGATCATCCTGGGGGTGCTGGCGGTCCTGATCTCCATTGGGGTGATCGTGTTTTTTGTCATTGCCATGATCAGTTCGCACACCAGTTGATGGATCTTCAGAATTGCCGCCACGAGGGGTGGCGGGGCACACCGCCGCAACGCAAAAATAAAAAAGGGCCGGAACGCGGTTCCGGCCCTCGTGCTTTTTGCGATAGGGGGGGTGTGAGCGGGAGCGTTTAGAGAGCGCTGCCGCCGACGTAGGGGAGCATGCCCAGGAAGCGGGCGCGTTTGACGGCGTCGGTGATCATGCGCTGTTCGGCGGCGGAGGCGCCGGTGCGTTTGCGCGGGAGGATCTTGCCGTTGATCGAGAGCATCTTCTTGAGGCTTTCGACGTCCTTGTAGTCGATGTAGACCTTGCCGATGCTGGAGACCTTGGCGATGCGGGTCTTGGGGCGCTGGAAGGTCTGGAACCGGGGCTTGCGTGCCGGGGGCATAAGGGTGTCCTTTGCGTTTCAAAGATGGTCTGCCACGCGCTGTCGGGATACGCCCCGGAGCGTCGGTTGACCGCGTTTGCAGCGGTCACGTGGCGGGCCAATCAGCTTTTGTAATGGTCGGCGTTGATCTGGATGTAGTTTTTCCATTCGGCCGGGACGTCGTCCTCGGTGAAGATGGCCTTGACGGGGCACTCGTCGACGCACAAACCGCAGTCGATGCAGGTGTCCGGATCGATGTAGAGCTGCTTGGAATCGGCGAAGGGGGCTTCATCCTTGCGCGGGTGGATGCAGTCCACCGGGCAGACGGCGACGCAGGCCGAGTCCTTGGTGCCGATGCAGGGTTCCGTGATCACGTGGGGCATTGCTGAAGCTCCTGTTCCGGCGTGCGGGGATGCGGCGAAAACGTCGTCACGCAGTCAGCCCGCCGGGGTCCGTAGAGTCCGCCAATTATAGGGAAACAGCCCTTCAATGCAACCGCCGGCGGGTTGTGGGGCCGGGGAAGCGGGGGCGGGGCGGCGGGAGAAAAGGGGCAGTTCTGGAGAGATTTTTGCCTCTCGATACGAGCGTTTGGCTATAATCGGTTTTCGTATTTTGTTTGGTATCTCAAAAGAGCTTCCCGCATTTGCAAAAAGGGCTGATTTTGCATACAATTTCTACTTCCGAGCGGCGGAAAAAGACGAACACCCACAAGCGGTCGAAATCCCCTCCAACCAGAGGAGTCTCCATGGCCAAGGATGAGCCAAAGGCATCCAATTTAAAAGTCACCCAGGAATACGGCGAAGACAAAATCCAGATCCTTGAAGGGCTGGAAGCGGTCCGCAAACGCCCCGGCATGTACATCGGCGACACCACCACCCGCGGCCTGCACCACCTGGTCTGGGAAATCGTCAACAACTCCGTCGACGAAGCCATGGCCGGACACTGCGACAACATCTGGGTCAAGATCAACGCCGACGGCTCGGTGAGCGTCACCGACGACGGCCGCGGCATCCCGGTGGGCCCGCACGCGCAGCGCAAGGGCAAGTCCACGCTCGAAGTCGTCATGTGCGAGCTTCACGCCGGCGGCAAGTTCGGCGGGGGAGGCTACAAGGTCTCCGGCGGTCTCCACGGCGTGGGCGCCTCGGTGGTCAACGCGCTCTCGGAATGGACCGAAATCGAGGTGAGCCGCGAGGGCAAGGTCTACTCCATGAAGTTCGCGCGGGGTGTCCGCACGCAGAACATCAAGGAGATCGGCAAGCGCTCCAAGACGGGCACGAAGGTCACCTTCAAACCCGACCCGGACATGTTCGCCGACACGACGTACGACTTCGACCGCATCGTGACCCGCTGCCGCGAGCTGGCGTTCCTGAATGAAGGGCTGGCGTTCTTCATCGAAGACGAGCGCACGGGGAAGAAAGAGGAGTTCAAGTACTCCAAGGGCATCATCCAGTACGTGAAGCAGCTCAACGAAGGCAAGGAATCGCTGCACCAGGTGGTGTACCTGGAAAAGGAAGAGGACGGCAAAGAGACGCCGATGCAGGTCGCCATCGCGCTGCAGTACAACGACGGCTATACCGAGGCCCTGCACTCGTTCGCGAACAACATCAACACGCCCGGCGGCGGCACGCACCTCTCGGGCTTCAAGACGGCGCTGACGCGCACGCTCAACGCCTACGCCCGCAACAACAGCATCGTCAAAGATGAAAAGGACCTGCCCAACGGCGACGACCTCCGCGAAGGCCTCGCCGCGGTCATCACCATCAAGGTGCCCAACCCGCAGTTTGAAGGGCAGACCAAGGACAAGCTGGGCAACGGCGAAGTCGAAGGCTTTGTCACGCAGGCGGTCAATGAAACGCTGGGCACGTGGCTGGAAGAACATCCCGGCGACGCCAAGCGCATCATCCAGAAGGGCATCGTCGCCAAGCAGGCGCGTGAGGCGGCCCGCAAGGCCCGCGAGCTGACCCGCAAGGGTGCGCTGAACTCCGGCGGCCTTCCCGGCAAGCTGTGGGATTGCTCCAGCCGCGACATGGAAACCACGGAGCTCTACATCGTCGAAGGTCAGTCGGCAGGCGGCACGGCCAAGGGCGGGCGCGACCGCGTGTTCCAGGCGATTCTGCCGATCAAGGGCAAGATCCTGAACGTGGAAAAAGCCCGCGTCGACAAGATGCTGGGGCACGAGGAAATCCGCACGATCGTGCAGGCGCTCTCCTGCGGGATCGGCGCGGCGGACTTTGACATGAGCAAGCTTCGCTACGGCAAGCTGGTGATCATGACCGACGCCGACGTGGACGGTTCGCACATCCGGACGCTGCTGTTGACGTTCTTCTTCCGCCAGATGCCGCAGCTCATTAAGGAAGGCCGCGTCTATATCGCGCAGCCGCCCCTGTACAAGGTGACGCGCAAGAAGACGGTTGAATACGTCAAGAACGAAGCGGTGATGCGCAAGACGCTCACCGACCTGGGCCTCGAGGGCACCAGCCTGGTCATCCGCGACAAGACCGGCAAAGAAAAGAACCGCTTCAAGGGCCAGGAGCTGCGCAAGGTGCTCAGCACGCTGGAGCAGATCGAGGAGTACGTGAAGATCGTGGAACGCCGCGGCCTGCCCTTCTCGCGGCTGCTGCAGCTTCGCAAGGACACCAAAAAGCTGCCGAGCTACCGCGTGGTGCTCGACGGCAAGGAGCACATGTTCTACGACCAGGAGTCGTATGAAGCGTTTGTCGAGAAGAACAAGATCGACGAGCTGGAAACGCTGATCCACGCGGTCGCGGACAACAGCAATGGCGACGGCGCCGCCGAGGCGAATGGCAACGGCGACGGCAACGGCAATGGCCACGCCAAGAAGGACGTGAAGAAAAAGACCAAGGGCGAGATCGACGAGGAAAAGCGCGCCGCCAAGCGCCGCCTCGAGAAAAACGAAGAGATGCACGAAGCCAAGAAGCTCGAGGAGCTGTTCGTGAAGCTCGACGAATTCGACCTGCCCATCGCCGACTGGTACCTGCGCGTCGAGGAAACCGATTCCGGCGAGCGCAAGATGACCCGCTACCTGATCGAGTCCGAAGACAACTACCGCAAGGACATCGCGGGCATCGGGGACATCGTCCGCGAGATCCACGAGATCGGCCGCAAGGGCATCGAGATCGGGCGGTTCAAGGGCCTTGGCGAAATGAACGCCGAGGAGCTGTGGATCACCACGATGGACCCGGCGCGGCGGACGCTGCTGCGGGTGACGCTGGAAGGCGCCAGCAACGCCGAGGCGATGTTCTCGACGCTGATGGGCGAGAACGTGGAGCGCCGGCGGCAGTTCATCGAGGCGCACGCGCTGGATGTGAAGAATCTCGACGTGTAAGGCGGCCGGTCCCGCTTTGCGGCGGGCATGGTGTGACAAAAACGAGAGCCCGCGGCCAGTTGTTTCATGAGCTGCGGGCTCTTGTTCTTTTTGCGGCAGGGGGGTGGAGGACAAGGGGGCCGGGTGTGATTCCCTTTCCCTGGCCACAAAGCTTGGGGCGTTGAGGGCGGGCGGGCTGTCAGCGCGGGGCGACGGGCTTCACGACCTGTACCCGTTCGGGCCCGCGCGGTCCAAGCCGGCTGACCGGGATTTCCCGTTCCTTGAAAATGTACATGGGGGGAAAAAGCAGCGTCGATGCGCGATCGGTTTTGTACTCGCGGTCGAGCGCCTGCTGCATTGTCTCGTCCTTGTTGCGGGTCACGAAGATGCTGGGGGCGGCGTAACTGCCGCTGGATTCGACCTTCGTCCGCTCCGTTTTCCACAGTTCCTTGCCGCCGGCCTGCAGGACGATTGAGTAGCCGGGGAGCTTCTGGTGCAGGGTGAGCCGTTCGCCGTTCATGCGGTCGACGTATTGTGCGTCGCCGCCGTCGAGGAGCATGTTGCGCACGTGCAGCTCGTTGGGGGCGTCGTCGGCGATTTCCACGCCGCGGTCGGCGAGCCCCTGTTTCCAGCGGGCCAGCTCGCTCTTTTTGAAATCGTCGGGGCCGACGATTTCCACGGACAGTTTCACCTTCCTGCCGGGCGTCCAGGAGTAGAGGTCGGCGGGCGTGATGGTGTCCTCGGCGGCTTTGACCTCGGGGGTGACGAGGGTGGTGCTGACGATCGCCGCGGGAATGCGTCCCTCGGCGTGGCCGACGTAGAGGTAGCGCTCGTAGGGCAGCACGCTTCCGCGGTGCACGTCGAGGTCGGTGAGCTGGTAGTTCCACACCACCGCTTTCCTGGGCAGGTTCACCAGCTGGCCATCGGGCAGCAGCACATGGTCGGCGTCGACGAAGACGGGTGAACCGCCAGCATCGCGTCGCGGCGGCATGGGCACGTCGGCGACGGTGGCGCCGTTGTGCAGGTCATACACCTGCAGGAAGGCGTTTTCGTTGCGGTAGATCAGGGCCGCGAGACGTCCGCCGTCGGAGGAGAATCCGACGCCCTGCGCCGCGATGTTTTCGGCGGAGTTGGGCAGGCCGTTGAGGGCCTTGCCGGTGAGGGGATCGAAGACGCACACGCCGTTGGCGACGGAGGCCGCGGCGAGTTTGCGGTCCGGGGAGAGCATCAGGCCGCTGTCGGAGAGGGTCGCGCGGCCGCGGTAATAGGCGCCGCCCGCGCCCACGGAGAGCGTCGTGCGCCACACCGGCTTGCCGGAAGGCACCTGAAAGCAGGCGAGTTCGCGCGATCCGCTGAGCGCCAGGACGTGGCCGTCGTCGACCATGGCCGCCCACATGATGGTGTGATCGCCGGCGGGCGCGGGGCCGTTGACGGCGGTGGTTTTTTCCTCGCCGAAGGGACGGATGGCGAGCACGGGCTTGTAGATCGATTTGTCGAGCGTCCAGAATTCCAGCCGGTCCGCGCCGGTGCCGCCGCGGAACACCAGCGTCTTGCCGGTTTCCGAAGCGTCGAGCACCTGCAGCAGCGGCGGAATTTCGAGTTGCGCGTTGACCGCGCCCGCCACGAGGTCATGGCGCTCGATCCACGCCTTGGCGCGGTGGAACGGGTTGCGGCGCAACGTCTCGTCGGCGTTGCCGTCGGAAGTCGCGGCATGTTCGATGAACACGGCGTGGGTTTCGCGGCTGGTAAACAGCAGCGCCGTGGGCTTGTCGTCGTAGGACCGCCGAAAGGCGCCGCTGCCCTGGGGCGCCGGCATGTTCGTTGCCGGCTTTAGCAGGATCGCCGCGGCGATGGTCTTCACCTTCGACGTCGGGTCCCACACCTGCACGTTCCACGGCGTGGCGGCGGCGTTGTCGAGCGACACGTTCCGGGCCACCCCGGGGGTCACCGGCGTGAGCGGGAACATGGAGGCATCCTCGACCTTGCCGCCGGCCGCGAGCGTCTCGATGGACTTGGCGATTTTGGTCTTGTCGACGGTGATTCCCTGGAAGGCCACGCGATTGGTGGTGGTATAAACCATGATGGCGGTGGAGGGATCCGCCCAGCGCGTGTAGACGAGGTTTTCGCGCGGCGGAAGCTGGAACACCGCCTCCAGGGACGTGCGATCGATCACCGTATCGTTGAGCAGGAGAGAGGTGCCGTCGGGGTTGTACTGCAGCGTTTTGCCGGTGACGGGATGGTCGGTCCTGGGTTCGGAAGTGGTGTCGGCGAGGACTTTGCCGTCGGCGACGGAGAGAACGATCACGCGGAGCTTCGACCCGCCGGGAATGGCCACCGCCAGTTCCTTGCCGGTGCCGTCGAAAGCCGCCAGGGCATCGGCGTTGCCGGACGCCCCCGGGAAATCCGCATGTCCGGCGTTTTTTCCGGTGGTGAGGTCATAGACATCGAGCGCGTCGCGCGCGACGGCCACGAGGTATTTGCCGGAGCGGGACATCGCAAAGGAGCGCGCGGACCTCGCCAGCGGAAACGTGAGCGCCTGCTTTTTTGCCGGAATGTCGTGCACCGTGATGGCTTCCGCGGCCCCCTGTGACGAATGCACCACCAGCCGGTCCGCGTTGACGAACCCGATGGCTTTCACGCTGAACGCTCCCTGCCCGGTTTCGGCGCGATAAGCCTGTGTGCCGGTGCGGAGCGACCACACCTCGACGCCCGCGGAAGCCGCCCGTCCCCAGGAATAGCCCGCCACGTATTGTCCGTCGGGCGAGAGCACCGGGTCGCGCAGGTCGATGCGTCCGCGCCCCTCCTTGGCCTTTTCACCGAGCTTGAGGTCCCAGAGTTCCCACCCGTCGGCGCCGATGGTCATGGCGAAGCGGCTGGGCCGGTTGGGCACCACCACCTCGCGGTTGCCGCCCAGCACCGGGGCAATGGCGATCGTCGGCTTGGCGCGCGAGGGATCGGCGGCGGCGGCCGCGGCCGTGGTCGGCTGCGAGGTCGGCGCTGCCACATCGGGCGCCAGGCTCCAATCGGAAGTGACGGCCGTTGGCTGGCCCTCGGCGGGCTTGCGCACCTGCGCGCCGGCCACCAGCGACAACGAGACGATCCCCCACACCGCCGCGCCCCCAGGGGGGACGAATTTTCGACGCATTCAGCAGCTCCAGCAAGTTCTCCACTTGCAAAGGATTCTGCAAAATGCACCCGCCGGGGTCAATATTCTTGATTCGCAAACTCGAATGGCGGTCACGCCGTGGTCATGCGTTTGTGCTCCTCCCGCTCCACCCCCGCGATCACCTTTTCGGTGGTCTTTTTCTTTTTTCCGTCGGCCCGCTGGCGGATTTTCTCGAATTCCGCTTTCAGTTCCGCGAGCTCTTCGTCGGAGCAATTTTCGAGTTCCACCAGCCGGTTACGGGCCCCTTTGACCGCGCGGATCAACTCGTCGAGCTTCAACTGGATGGCCTTGCCGTCGCGGTTCTGGGAATTCTGGATGAGGAACACCATCAGGAAAGTCACGATGGTCGTGCCGGTGTTGATCACCAGCTGCCAGGTGTTCGAGTATTGAAACAGGGGCCCGGTCACGGCCCAGGCGATGATGACCACCACGCCGGCCACGAAGGCCCAGGGGGATCCCATCGCGACGGCCGTCCAGGCGGCGAAACGGCGAAACCATTCGCGAACGCCCGGGGAGGCGGGCGTTCCCGGGGGTGCTGACGCGGATGCGGAATTCGAAGAGGCGGTGACGGTCATGGTGGTTCCTTTGTGCAAAGACACAGCGCGAGCGCAAGAGCCTCCGGCGTCGCTGGTTCGCCGGGCCCCCGCCCCCGTTTGCCGTTGCCTGTCGCTCGTCCCGTTGTCGTCGCCAAAGGAGCGTTGTTTATCCATTCACCACGGTGCCGCCGTTGGGATGGAGAATCTGTCCGGTCATGTAGCTGGAATCCTCCGAGGCCAGGAACAGGAAGCAGGGCGCCACTTCCTCGGGTTGTCCGGCGCGTTTAAGAGGGACGTCCTGGCCAAACTTCTCGACTTTTTCCTTGGGGAAGGTGCTGGGGATCAGCGGCGTCCAGATGGGGCCCGGGGCGACGCCGTTGACCCGGATTTTTTTCTCCGCCAGCGCCTGCGACAGCGAGCGCGTGAAGGCCACGATCGCTCCCTTGGTGGCCGAGTAATCCAGCAATTTGGGGCTGCCCTTGTAGGCGGTCACGCTGGTGGTGTTGACCACCGTGGCGCCCTCCTTCAGGTGTTTGAGCGCGTGCTTGGCCAGGAAGAAATAGCCGAAGATGTTGGTGCGGAAGGTGCGTTCCAGCTGCTCCTGCGTGATGTCTTCCAGCGAGCTCTGCGGATGCTGTTCCCCCGCGTTGTTGATGAGGATATCGAGCTTGCCGAGCTGCTGCACGGCCTCCTCCACGACCTTCCCGCAGAACTGTTCATCGCCGACATCGCCTGCGAACTTGATGCAGCGCCGCCCCTCCGCGGTCACCAGGCGCACCGTCTCGTCGGCATCCTTGTGCTCGTTGAGATACACGAAGGCGATATCCGCGCCCTCGCGTGCAAAGAGCACCGCGACCGCCCGCCCGATGCCCGAGTCGGCCCCGGTGATAAGCGCCACCTTGCCATCGAGCTTGCCGCAGGCGCGCTGGTTGCGGTTTTTCACCATGGGTTGCGGCGACATTTCGTGTTCGAGGCCGGGCCGCCGGCTCTGCTGCGGGGCGTTTTTGATCTGCTTGCTTACGGCTTCGCGCTCTTTTTCCCGCCCCTTTTCCTTTTGATTCTGCTTGTTGTGTGCCACCATGACGCGCTCTCCATGAAGCTTTCTCTCATGAAGATCATCAGCAAAGCCCGCGCCCACCCGCTGCCGCCCCCGCCATTGTGGCTGAGTCGAATCAGCTCTCGCGCCAGCCGCGGGCCTTTTTCTTTTCAGAGTTCTTGCGCTTCCCCTCGACCCGCCGCATCTTGCTGGCTCGGCTCGGCTTGCTCTTCTTGCGCACCTTGGGCTCCACCTGGGCCTTTTCCAGCAGCTCCCGCAATTTCCCCATGCAGGCCCGGCGGTTGGCCTCCTGCGTCCGCTCGGTGTCCGCCGTCAGCAGCAGGTCGCCGTCGGGCAAGAGCTTCCGCCCCGCAATCGACCGCAACCGCCCGAGTGCCCGGTCGCTCAGGCCATGGAGCGCCGCCACGTTCACGCGCAGTTCGGTCTTGGTGTTCACCTTGTTGACGTTCTGCCCGCCCGGCCCGCTCGAACGGGAAAACCCGAAGCGCAGCTGCTCCCGGTCCGT
>JBEHXY010000096.1:0-10649 GCA_048498455.1 Planctomycetota bacterium
TGGAAGAAAAACGAAGAGGGCAAGTATGAAGCCGTGACGGACACGGTGTATGCCGGGGTGGAACTGGCGGTCTTGCCGCGGATGTCTCCGGACGGTCGACTGCTCCAGGCAGATGCGGACCTGGTGGTGAACCGGGTGAACGGAGAGGCGGCGGCGCCGACGCCCGAGAAGCCGGGAACTGTACAGACGGTGACGCGGTCACAGATCGCGGGGCAGTTCGCGTGGAAGGAGGGGTGGACGGTAATGGCGCTGGGCCCCGAAGCGCCCGGCAAGCGGCGATACGTCATGGTGATGCGGATGCGTTTGATCCTGCCGCGTGTGAAGGACTACCCGCTGGTGGCGGAAGAGGGGGCAGGATCGGTGCATGTGGTGAAGTAAGCCCGCTGAATGGCGAAAGACACGAATGACGCAACACGCGGGAGAGATGATCAAGACTTAGGGAATGTGCAGGGAGATGGCCGGATCGGCTTGGGTGGTGGCGGGGACGAGGAGGGCGTTTCGTTTTTTATCAGGGAGGGCGAGGAGGAAATACTGGCCGTCGCCGGTCGCCGTGGCGGCGAGAATGCGGTCCGGGAGCGGGCGGAGAAAGCCGATTTCGTCGAGCGGGGTGCGGCGAAGGAGGGAGTGGTGGTGGACGTGGTCGGCGACGTATTCGTCGATCGAATAAAGGCCGTCGTTTTTCAGGAGGGGCGGATAGATAAGCGTGCTGTCCGGTTCGTTGTTGGAAGTCAGGAGGACCTTGGCGGCCGGGAGGTCGAGGAGGAGCCAGCCGGGGGCGTAGTAAGGGCGGATGGAATCGGGTCCGAAAGCGCCTCCGCCGAAGGCATTGTGGATGCCGAGGAAGAGGAGGCGGTGGTTGGAGGAGAGTTGGGCATCGAGGTGGGAACGAGCAGACGGGGCGGTGCGGAAGGCGTCGGGGAGGGAGTCGGCGGGGATAGAGGCGATGAGGGTGGCGTCGTCGTCGAGGACCTCGTAGGAGGTGACGGGGACGAGGTTTTGGGGCGAGGCTTCGGGTTGGGTGTGAGGTGGGACGTTGATGCGGAGGGTGCAGCCCGCGGTAAGGGGCTGGGAGATGCCGTTGCCGATGGGGAAACCGAAGTGGCCGGGGAGGTAGGCGCGGGTGACTTTACCGGTGTCGAGGTGGAGTTGGTAGGTGCCGGTGGTGAAGTTGGTGACGCCATCATAAAACCGGGTGGGGCCCGGGCGGAGCGGGACCGTGTATTGCGCGTAGAGGTTGTGGTTTTCCCAGAAGAGGGTGTCGGCGAGAGCGGGGAGATGGAACGGGGTGATGCTGGCGGTGGTGGTGTTGAGGACGGTGACGCGGGAGGAGGATTCGGTTTCCCGTGGCGGGAAGCAGGCGACGTTGGGCCCGTCAGGTTCGGGGAAGAAGTGGAAGGTGCGGGTGGCGGATTGGCAGGCGCTGAGCAGTGCGGTGAGGAGCACAAGGGGGTGGGGGCGCATGGGGACTCCCGCGGGTGAAGGGCTGCGGGTCTAGCGCGTGAAGGGGTCCGCGCGTTCAATGAAAGCGGCGCGAAAGGATCGCCTGGGAACAACAGCGGGCGGCGAAATGGCGTCTTGGGGGGTTAGTTCTTCTTGGCGGCTTCGCGGTCGAGGAAGAACTGCTTGGCTTCCCCGACGAGGTAGAACGAGCCGGTCACGGTCACGAGATCTTCGCGGGAGATGGCGCGTTCGGCGACTTCCATGGCGTGGGCGAAGGAGTCCGCGACCTGCGCCATCTTGCCGTAGCGGTCGGTGTAGAGGTTGGCGAGTTCGAGGGGATCGGCGGACTTGGGATTGTTCTTGGAGCGGGTGAAGATGACCTTGTCGGCGCCGAGCGAGATTTGCTCCAGCATGCCGTCGATGTCCTTGTCGCAGTTACAACCGAAGATGACGACCATGGAATCGTAGGGGATGTGCTGGCCGATGCCGCGGAAGAGGGCCTGGACAGAGGCGGCATTGTGAGCGCCGTCGATGATCAGGTGGGGATTCTTGGAGAGCACTTCGAGGCGGCCGGGAATCTTGACATGGGCGAGTCCTTCGAGCGCCTTGGAGTCATCGAACGGAAGGCCGCGCTGCTTGAGCTTGTCGAGCATGGCGAGAGCAAGGCCACAGTTGACGGCCTGGTGTTCGCCCATGAGCGGGACGGCGAGGTGTTCAAAGCGGCTGGTTTCGGTGGAGAGGCAGACGCGCATGTGCGGGCCAATGGGACGGGTGATTTCGAAGCGGTAGGAGAATTCGATGTCCTGTCCGACGACCTGGAGGGAAGTCTTGGCGGTGCCGGCGACGCGCTTGAGGACGGCGGTGACGTCGGGGTCCTGGATGCAGGTGACCGCGGGGACGTCCTTCTTGAAGATGCCGGCTTTTTCCTCGGCGATTTTCGACGTCGTGTTTCCGAGGACGGACATGTGGTCCTTGGAAATCGAGGTGATGGCGCAGACTTCGGGGGTGATCACGTTGGTGGAGTCGAGCCGGCCGCCCATGCCGGTTTCGATGACGGCGATGTCGACTTTCTGGTCGGCGAAGTAACAGAAGGACATAGCGGTGAAGATTTCAAAGAAGGTCGGGCGATCGCCGGCCATCTTTTTCAGGACGGGTTCGACGCGCTTGACGAGATCCACAAGGTGTTCGTGAGGGATCATGTCGCCATTGATGCGGATGCGTTCGCGCATGTCGATAATGTGGGGGGAGGTGTAGAGGCCGGTCTTGAGACCGCCGGACTGAAGCATGCCGGCGAGCATGTGGCAGGTGGAACCTTTGCCCTTGGTGCCGGCGATGTGGGCGGTTTTGAACTTGGTCTGGGGATTGCCGAGGTGCTTGAGGAGGGTCCGCATGCGGTCCAGCGAGAAGGTATTGGTGTTGTAACGGACGACGCGCATCTTCTCATAGTCCGTGTGGGACATGAGGAAGTTAATGGCTTTGGTGTACTGGGGATGCGGATCGAGGGGGAGGGTGGCGGCGGTGGCGGCGAGGAGCACGCGCGGCGCGCTGCCCCCCCGTTTTGGCGCGGCCGCCGAAGGGGTCGGGCGTTTGGCACCCGCCTTGGAGGACTTGGTCTTGGACTTGGACCCGGGGGCCCGACGCTTCGACTTCAAGGTGGTAGCCATAGGGCGGTGAGCGTACCACAGTTAGAGGCGGCATTGCAATAGCGGACGCAGGGAGGTATGCGCGGGCCTGCGGATGGGTTGTTCTAAATCATTTAAGAACAACTATTTACAATATTTTTCGTGAATGCGTTAGTGCAGATAAGGGCTGACGCATTGTCTATATATGGGGGTTTGGGTAAGCGAAGCTTGACCGAGCGCTATTAAATCCCGCCCGGAATGGTAGATGTTCCAGCGGCGGGCGGCTCGGGTGGCGGAGAGGTGAGGGGCGCGGAACCGCGGTTGGCGGAAACGATGAGGGGGTTCAGCGCCTGGTTGGTGGGCTGGGGGGCGTTCTGGAAAATCATGCCCATCTTAAAGGCGGCGACGACAATCCAGCCAAAGAGAACCAGGTAGATACCGATCGCAAGGCGGGTCGGCACGATGACGATCACGAGCGCGAAGGAGACGAAGACGGCGGCCACGAGGTAGGAGAGGAGCACCGCCCGGCGCACCGTTAGGCCCCGGCGGACAAGGAAGTGGTGGAAGTGGTTGGAATCGGGGGAGAAGATCGGTTTGCCATTGAGTTTGCGGCGGACGATCGCGAGGAAGGTGTCCATCATGGGCAGGCCGAACATGATGATGGCGGAAAGGAACCAGCGGAAGGCGCCGTTCTGGCCAAAGAGGAGGATCATGGTGCCGCAGATATAACCCAGGAACATCGAGCCGGTGTCGCCCATGAAGATGGAGGCCGGGTTGAAGTTGAAGGGGAGAAAGCCGAGCACGGCGCCGAGCAGGGCGAGGGACAGGGTGATGCGGGTGGGATCAATGGGGGAACCGCCGGCGAAGGGGACGACTTGTGCGGCGAGGTAGACGGCCAGGACGAGATAGCCGATCGACATGACCCCCGTGACGCCGGAACAGAGACCGTCGAGACCATCGAGGAGGTTGGTGGCGTTGCAGGCGGCGATGATGATGCAGATGCAGACGAGAGAGGAGAAGATCACGGCGGAGTACAGGAGAAGGGGGGGAAGCTGCGCGGGGAGGAAGCCGTAATGGACGGCGGGGTCGATGAGCATCCAGGCAGGTCCGGTGTGGCTGACGACGCCGTTCTGGCCTTTTTGCATGCCGAGGAAGAAGTCGTTGCCGAGGCCCAGGGCACCCGGGAGGATCAAAAGAAGACCGGCGAGGAATTGCCCCGCGAGCTTGATCTTGGGGGAGAGGGAGTAGACGTCGTCCATCAGGCCGAAGAGCACGACGACGGCGGCGCCCAGGAGCACGCCGGGGGGAATCTGCACATTGTTGAGGAGGAGCTGGTCGGCGTTGTGGGGCCGGAGGATGACGGAGATGACGACCCCGGCGAGCCAGCCCAGGAAGATCGAAACGCCGCCGAGATAGGCAATGGGCTGGGTGTGGACCTTGCGTTTGCCGTCGGGGTCATCGACGACGCCGTGGCGGTGGGCGAGGGCCCGCATGATGGGGGTGAGGATGAGGGTGATGAGGAAGGAGGTATAGAAGACGGGCATGTAGGGGGTGAGGAGGTCGGAGACCGAGTAGGCGGGCTGTGCCGCGGTGGTGGGATTAACGGATTGGGCGAGGAGGTGGAACATCAGCGGAAGATTCCCATGAGACAGACATTCCCCACCCATTGTGACTGGCGAAGGCGGTGCGCGGAGCAGATGGAACCACTATAGCGGACGTGGGGGCGCCCTACAAAAACTCGGGCAAAAAGCGGGGCGGCTTTATGTATTTTATCGGGAGCCACACCGGGCGTTCATGGGGAATCTACCCAGCGGGCGGCGGTTCGCGGGAAGGACGCGGATGGGGGCGCGAGGGTTCGCAAGGGAGGGTTCAGGCGGGCGCGGATGTCAGGCGGATTCGTAGCCGTCGTCGCCATCGTTTTCGTCAAAGTAGGGGTGGAGGCGGTGGTAGAGGCCGAGGGCCTGCTGGATTTTTTCGCCCAGAACGGGGGCGACGGTTTCGACCAGGGTGGTGGTGAGCGGATCGCCGCCGGCCGGGGAATCGGTTTGTTTGCGAAAGATCACGAGGACGGCCATCGCTTCCTTGGGGCCGGCGGGGGCAACGCAGGCGGCGGCGAGCCAGGCGCGGCCCTTGAGGCGGCGGCCTTCTTCGCCAAAGAGATCGTCGATGGCCTGGTCTTGTTCGGCGGCGACAGCGCGCGGGGCCGTGTCGGCCTGCTTGACGATGGTGTCGCCGATGGCGGCGATGAGGGGAGCGTCGGCATCGGTGTCGAGGTTGAGATACGCGCCCAGCGCGAAGTTGCGTTCAGAATCGGGGAGATAGACGGCGGCGTTCACCGGGCCGAGCTTCTTGAGTATCCATTCCATGGTTTTGCGCAGGAGGCCTTCGACCTCCAGCTCCTGGCCGATGACCGAGGCGAAGTCGGCCGCCACTTGCGCGGCATTGAGCTGAACGGCCATGTCTTGATAGGCCCGCACGAGGTCGTTGCACAGGAGGTCGACTTGTTGGCGAATCTCGTGGCGGGCCTTATTGAGTTGTTTGCAGACGCGCCGGAGGCGGAGGCGGCGGTAGGCGGTCATGGCGACGGCCTCGCGGCGGCGCGAGAGGCGTTCGAGCAGTTTTTCCAGTTCGGCGGCGGGAGCTGGCAGGAAGAGCACGTCGACGGCGCCGGCGCGGAAGGCATCGAGGGTGACTTCGTTGCGCCGGAGGCGCGAGAGCGCGATGACGTCGGTGTTCGGATAAATGCGGCGGATGGTCTGGAGCAGCGCCAGGCCGGTGTTGTCGTCGATCTGGAGATTGAGGAAGAGAATGTCGGCGGGACGGTGCTTCATGGCGAGGAGGGCGTCGCTGGCGCAGAGGGCGGCACGGTGATGCGAGCTGGGATCGCCGGCGAGCTTGATCGCGGTGAAGGTCGCGGGGTCGGCATCGACAACAAGTATTTCCAGGGCGAGGACGGCTTCGGACTGCTGGGACTTCATGAACCACTCCAAGGGTGTTGAGGGGTCCGCGGCGCGGCGGGACCGAAATCGCGGTTGAGGCAGGCTTAGTATCGTCCGCTTGGAGCAGGGGCTTCGGGCGGGGGCGAAGAATCCATTTGACTTTCACAGGGCAAAATCGGAGGCCGCGCAGGGCCGAAAAAGGCAGCGTGAAGCAGTGACAGGAGCGGGTCGTTTTTAGGACCGAAGGCAGTGATCGGAGAGGTGCGGCGGAAAGTGCGCGTCGCGTAGCGGACGCCAGGACTTTTTGGGGATGCATGAGGGATCAGACCGCGGGGGAGCGGAGCACACCGGATCAAACGGGTTCAGGCCGGATCAGGCCGGATCAGGGCTGGGCGGGCAGGAGGAGCACGGCGGTGGTGCCGAGGGTGGGGCGCGAGTCGAGGCGGATGGTGCCGCCGTGGTTTTCGACCCAGCGGAGCGCCTTGGCCAGACCCATACCGCGGTTGCGGCCTGCGGCCTTGGCGGAGAAGAAAGGCGCGAAGGCGTGTTTCATGACTTCGGGGGTCATGCCGATGCCTTCGTCGCGGACTTGGAAAATGAGCTGGGAATCGAGCGGGTCGAAGCGGACCTGGAGGGCAACCTTGCCCGGGTCGCGGCCTTCGACCGCGCGCGTGGCCTGCAGGGCGTTGAGGAGAATTTCAGCGAGAGCGTTGCGGATCTGCCGGGCGTCGGCGGTGGCGGGAGGAAGGTTCGGAGCGACGTCGAGCTGAATGGTGCCGGGGGCGACGTTGGCCCGTTCGGCGGCCAGTTGCACGGCCTCGGTGGCCAGGGTTTCGGCGTTCACGGCGGCCGGACGCGGCTGCTGCGGCCGGGCGAATTCCATCATGTCGGTGATGATCTGCGAGAGGCGTTCGCCCTGGGTGGCGATGAGGGTGGCGTCCTGCTTGAGGGCCGGATCGGTGAGCCGTGCAGCCATGAGCTGCGCGCGGCCGCACATGATCGCGAGGGGGTTGTTCATTTCGTGAGCGGCGCCGGCAGCCATTTCGCCGACGGAGGCCAGGGACTTGGCGCGGACGAGCTGCTGCTGGAGCGAGCCCAGTTCGCGGTTGGCGGCGGCGAGCGACTCGGTGAGAACGGCCTGCTGCTCGCGGATCTGGGCGGTCCGGAGGGTCATGCCCCAGGCCTGCGCCACGAGCGGCAGGTCGGGAATGTTGGCCATGACGTTGGTGTTGTTGGCCTTTTCGTCGGCACGGGCAATCCACACGATGCCGCCCACGGGTTCCGCGCCGCAGAGGAGCGGCATGAACCAGCAGTTGCGGGTGCCAAGGAAGGGCTGGACGCGTTCCAGGAGCCACTCGGCCTGGGGCATGGCGGGGCGCGTGAAGTTCTGGTTGGGTCTTCCGACGCGCTGGTCGCCCGCGAAGCGGGGCATCGCCATGAGGAAGGAATCGTGGCTGGTTTGGGAAGCATCAAAAAGCAGCACTTCCCCGAAGCCGGCGGTGGAGGAACCGGCGGCAGGATCGCTGCCGGTGATCGATTCGCCGGAGGGATCCTGTGAAAAGAGCACCAGCTTGGGGGAATCGAGGAAGGCGTGGGCGGCGTGGCCGATGTCGGCGAGGAGCTGCGAGGGCGAGGCGGCGGGCACGATGCGGGAGTAAAAGCGGGTGAGGAGGTCGAAGCAGGTGGAGCGGACCGAGAGCTTGCGGTTCTGGACGGCGAGCTGCTGGTTGGCCCGGCCGAGTTCGACGTTGGCGTTGGCGATGGACTGGAGGTAGAGGGCACGGGACTCGAGGGGGTTGAGGCCGATGCCGCGGGCGCGGGATTCGAGGGCCTCGTTGAGGCGTGCGGTGGCGTTGGAAAGATCGTCGCTGGTGAGGCCGAGGTGGGCGAGGTAGGCGTCGGGCTCAAAGGGGAACAGGAAGTTGCCGGAGAAGCCGATGTGCTGGCGGCGCACGACGAGGTCGGCGAGGCCGATAAGCAGGACCATGGCGCCATTGGCGAGGCCGGCGGACTTCTGGGCGGCGGGGGAAACGGCGGGCGGCGGCGGCGGGGCGCCGTGGAGCCAGATCGTTTCGGTGAGGAGCTGGGGGAGGTTCCAGGCTTCGGCGATGCGCTTGCCGGCGAGGGCGTGGTCGAGCCCAATGACGCGGCGTTCGACATCGGCGAGATCGCCGCGGGCCATGGTGGCCGCCTCGACGACGCGGGCGAAACTCTTGGGCATGGCGGTGTCGAAGGCGACCTTCCCGATGTCGTGGAGCAGGCCGCACACGAAGGCGTCCTGGGGATTGAGGCGCGGTTTGCAACGTGGAGCGAGGAGCTCGGCGAAGGTGGCGACGGCGAGGGAGTGCTTCCAGAATTCGGAGCGGTTGAACGGGCGCGGCGCGCCGTTGGTGGAGGCGGCGCCTTCGTCCTCCGCCGGGTCCTGGAATACCTCGAAGACCTTGATGGACAGCACGAGGTTGCGGAGCGTTTCAAAGCCCAGCATGACCACGGCCTGATGCAGGTTGGTGACCCCCCCACCGATTTTACCGCCGGCGGCGGCGCTGCTGACGAGACTGAGAATTTTGCCGGTGAGCGACTGGTCGGCGGAGACGAGGCCGACGACATCATGAACGTTGGATTCGGCATCGCCGGTGAGCGCGAGGAGGCGCAGCGCGATGACCGGCAGGGTGGGCAGCGAATCGAGCTGCTGGAGCACGAGCTCGACTTTGCGGGTTTTCAGGTCGTCGGGAATGGCGGGGGCGGCGGGAAGCGGCATGGCGGGCACCCTGAAAACAGGCGGGTCGGCAGCGATCGCGGGGGCGGATCGTGCGGGCATCCGCCCCATGAAGACGAATTTACGTAAGCTGGAGGAGTTCCGCCATGCGTTCGATGAGCTTTTCAATATTGAAGGGCTTCTTCACGAAGTCGTCAGCGCCGGCCTGGAGCAGGTCGTTGATCTCTTCCTGGTTGACAACGCCCGAGACGATGATGATTTTCATGTGCTCGAACTTGGGGTTGCTGCGGACGGTCTGGCACACCACGTTGCCGTTGATGTCGGGCAGCATGTAATCCAGGATCATGAGGTCCGGCTGGAACTCCTGGGTGAGCACGCCCGCGTCATAACCCGAGGAAGCGGTGCGTACTTCGAAGCGGCCATCGCGATTGAGAACATCGACAAACAGCTCGACGATCTCCGCGTCATCATCGACGACGAGGATCTTGCGGCGGCCCGACTCGAGGTTGTCCAGCGGGATGCCATTCTCTTTCATGAACTTGATGAGCGCATCGCGCGGGATGCGGCGGAACTTGGATCCCGGGACGCGGAAGCCGCCCAGACGACCGGCGTCGAAGCAGCGGATGATGGTCTGCTGGGAGACCTTGCAGATTTCCGCAGCTTCGCCAGTCGTGTAAACGTCTTTGACCGGGACATTGGGCGACGGCGGCGGGGGCGTCTGGGGGTTGGGGGGTGTCGGGGGTTGTGTGCTCACGGCGAAGCTCCAGTTGTCGGCCGAGTCCCCGGCCTGTAAAGCTGAGCAGACCTTAAAGTTTACCCGACTTTCCGGGTCTACTCATGTTTCCCAGCTTTACATCGGTTGAGGGGGGCCGATAGTTTACCGCCATGAAGGTGCCGCACGGCCCGTCCTATAACTCGCAGCGACAGCTGATTATTGCGGTCTCCGCTCAGCTTGCCACTTTTTCGGCATACTCCGAACAACTCCGTCACTTCAAGGGCCGAGAATCCCCGGCGCGCTGAAGCCCCTCGCCCGTGTGCCGGGTTGGGCTTGCCCGTATAATTCCCTTTTCGTTTGCGGAGTTTGCCGTGGCCGTGAGTCCAGTCCATACCCCCTCCTTCGAGGATTTTCAGTCGCTGGTGTCGGCCTTGCCCTTAACAGGGCCGGGGGCCGCGGTGCCGGTGTATCGCACCCTGCTGGCGGATCATCTCACCCCGGTGACGGCGTACGAGCGGCTGGCGAAGCGGTCAGCCTACGCGTTTCTGCTGGAATCCGTCGTCGGCGGAGAGCACATCGCACGCTATTCCTTTGTGGCCACCGGGCCGCGGACCGTCATCAAGGCTTACGGCAACGAAGTGACCATCGAACAGCATGGCGGGGCGGCGACGACCACCAAGACCTTTACAGCCGCCGATCCCCTCAAGGAACTGGAGAACCTGCTGGCGACGATCCAGGGGGTGCGGCCGGCGGCGGCGCCGACGGCGGCGGGCGGGGCGACGCTGCCGAGTTTCGTCGGTGGCGCGGTAGGCTATGCCGCTTATGACACGGTCCGGTACCTCGAACCGGAAAAATTGACCGCGGTGCCGCGGGACGATCGCAAGCTGCCGGACCTGCTGTTTGGCATTTACGACGACCTGGTGATTTTCGACCACGTGCAGAAGACGGTGCTGGTGGTGGCCAACGCGCGGATCATGCCGGGCGACAAGCGCACCTATAAGGAGATTTACGGGGAGGCGCTGGCGCGCATCGCGAATGTGATCGCGTCCCTGCAGGAACCGATCGCCTTTGAGCTGGCGAGCGTCGACCTGACACGCGAGGCCCGGCCGCACTATTCGAGCAACTTCACGAAGGAGGGATTCGAGAAGGCGGTGCTGGCGGCCAAGGAATACATCAAGAGTGGCGACATCTTCCAGGTGGTGCTGTCGCAGCGGCTT
>JBEHXY010000097.1:0-10641 GCA_048498455.1 Planctomycetota bacterium
CCCGTCGCCACCAGCATGTCCTTCGTTTTGCCCGTGGAAATCGCCTCCATCACGCGCAAGCCTTCAAACGCATCCTTCCCATAGAACAGCGGCCCGCCATACAAATTCCGCAGGTCCTGCTCCACATACTTCCGCGTCAGCGCCGCCCCGCCCAGGATCACCGGGAACGACAGCTTCCGCCGATTCAACTCCGCCAGGTCATCCTTCATCACCAGCGTGCTCTTCACCAGCAGCCCCGACAGCCCCACCGCATCCGCCCCCACCTCCTGCGCCTTGGCCACAATGTTGTCGATCGGCTGCTTGATCCCGATGTTGAACACCGTGAACCCGTTGTTCGACAGAATAATGTCCACCAGGTTCTTCCCGATGTCGTGCACGTCCCCCTTCACCGTCGCCAGCACCAGCTTCCCGCGGCTCTGCCCCTCCACCTTCTCCATGTACTGCTCCAGGTGCGCCACCGCGCTCTTCATCACCTCCGCGCTCTGCAGCACGAACGGCAACTGCATCTGCCCGCTCCCGAACAGCTCGCCCACCGTCTTCATCCCCGCCAGTAAATGGTCGTTGATGATCTCCAGCGGCGTGTACTTCTCCCGCGCAATCTCCAGATGCTTGATCAGGTTCTGCTTGTCGCCATCAATGATGTGCCGCTGCAGCTGCTGCTCGATCGGCAGCGATTCCAGCTTCGCCTCGTTCTCATCCTTCGGCGGCGCCCCCAGCGTCGACAGCAGCCCCAGCGGGTTGTACCCTTCGCGCGAAACATCATAAATCAGGTCCATCGCCCACTGGTAATGCTCCGGCTCGATCTTGTTCTGCGGCAAAATCTTGCTCGAATGCACAATCGCGCTCGTCAGCCCCGCCTTCACGCATTCGTTGAAGAACGCCGAATTGATCACCATCCGGGAATACGCCTTCAACCCGAACGATACGTTCGACAACCCCAGCGTCGTGTGGCAGTTCGGAAACTCCGCCGAAATTGCTTTGATCCCGTCCAGCGTCTCGATCGCCAGCCGCCGATTCTCCTCCTGACCCGTGACGATCGGAAAAATCAGCGGATCAAAGTAGATATCCGTCTCCGGTATCCCGTACTTCTCCACCAGCAGCGTGTATAGCCGGCGCGCAATCCCGATCTTTCGCGAGGCAATTTTGCCCATCGCCTCCGTCTTGTCCTCATCGATCGTCCCCGCCACCACCCCCGCGCCATAACGCTTCAGCAGATACACCATCTTGGCGAGCTTCTCCTCGCCATCTTCCAGGTTGATCGAGTTGACGATGCACTTCCCCGGCGCCGCCTTCAGCCCCGCTTCGATCACGTCCAACTGCGTCGAATCGATCATCAGCGGCGCCGTCACATCCTTGGCGAACCGCTGCACCACCGCCGTCATGTCCGGCACGCCGTCGCGCCCCACATAATCCACGCACACGTCCACCACGTGCGACCCCTCCTTCACCTGCTCGCGCCCCATCGCCGCGCAGGTGTCGATATCGCCCGCGAGCAGCGCCTCCTTGAACTTTTTCGACCCGTTCGTGTTGGTGCGCTCGCCGATGATCAAAATCGACAAATCCTGCCGCGCCGCCGCCGGGCTATACAGCGACGATACCGCCGCCATCTCCGCCGTTGGCTTCCGCCCAAACGCCTGCCGCCGCTTCGGCTGCACCCCCTCCAGCGCCTCCGCCACCAGCTGGATATGCGCCGGCGTCGTCCCGCAGCATCCCCCCGCGATGTTGATCCCGAACGTCTTCACAAAATCGACGTGCGCCTTCGCCAGTTCCTCGGCGGAAAGCGGAAAATGCGTGTGCCCCTCATGCAGCACAGGCAACCCCGCGTTCGGCTGCACGCTTAAAAACCGCGTCGAATGCTGCGAAAGCACCTCCACGTGCTGCCGCATCAATTCCGGCCCCGTCGCGCAGTTCATCCCCAGCACGTCAATCGGCAGCGCCTCCAGCGTCGCAATCGCCGCCGCCATCTCCGTCCCCAAAAGCATCGTCCCCGTCGTCTCCATCGTCACCTGCACCATCAGCGGCAGGCGCACGTTCTTCTCACGCATCGCATCCAGACACGCATTCACCGCGCACTTGGCGACGTTCAAATCAAACTGCGTCTCGATCAGCAGCGCATCCGCCCCGCCATCAATCAACCCCCGCGCCTGCTCCGTATACGAATCCAAAAGCTCGTCATATCCGATATGCCCCAGCGTCACCGCCTTCGTCCCCGGCCCGATGCTCCCGGCCACAAACCGCGGCTTCCCGTCGTTGAACCGGGCCGCCGCCCGCTTCGCCACCTGCACCGCCGCCACGTTCATCTCATACGTCTTGTCCGCCAGCCCAAACTCCGCCAGCACCACCTTGTTCGCCCCGAACGTGTCGGTCTCGACGCAATCCGACCCCGCCGCGAAATACCGCGCATGGATCTCCTCGATCACGTCCGGCCGCGACAGCACCAGCAGGTCGACGCAGTTCTCCTTCCCCCAGAAATCTTTCTCAATGGAAAGATCGAACGTGAAAATCTGCGTCCCCATCCCCCCATCGAAAATCATCACCCGCTTGCGCAGCAAATCCAGAAACGCCGATTCCCCCGCCGCCATCGGTGCGCTGTACCGCCGATCCGTCAAATAAGTCTCGAGCGTCGCCAAGTCATGGATGTTCTTCAAATCAAGCGCCATGGAAATCCCAAGGAAAAAAACCAAAAAAACCAATCCCATCCCCCCGCCCTCTCTCCCCACTCCGCCCTCTTCGTGACCCTTCGTGTCTTCGTGCCTTCCTGTTCCCGTCGTCCGTCGCCGTCGTCCGCCGTCGTCTCACGTCCCCATCGTCAACACCACCCGGAACCGCGCCTTGCCCGACATCATCCGCTCATACGCCTCCGCGGCGCGCTCCAGCGGATACGTCTCCGTCATCGGCTTCACCGCCGCCATCTCGCTGAACTTCAGCGTGTCCTCCGAATCCATCGCCGTCCCCGAAGGCCACCCCTGGATGCTCCGCCGCGCCCCGATCAGCGACAGCGCGCTCACCGCCAGCGGCTCCCCCGGCGCCCCCACAATCAACAATTGCCCATCCGCCGCCAGCCCTTCGATCGTCTCCGCCATCGCCTTGGCCACCGTCACCGTCGCCAGGATCACCTTCGCCCCGCCCATCTTCTTGAGCGCCGCCGCCACGCTCCCCGCCTCGCTGTCGATGTACGCATGCGCCCCCAGCTGCTTCACAAACGCTTCCTTGTCCTTCCCGCGCGCGATCGCCACCGTCCGAAACCCCATCTTCGCCGCATACTGCACCCCCAGGTGCCCCAGCCCGCCCACGCCCAGGATCGCCACCGTGTCCCCCGCCCGCGCGGGACCGTTGCGCAACGCGTTGAACGTCGTGATCCCCGCGCACAGCAGCGGCGCCGCCTCCACCGCCGACAACTCCCCAGGCACCACCGCCACCGCCTCCTCCGGCGCCACCATGTATTCCGCATACCCCCCGTCATACGAAATCCCCGCAATCTGCCCCCGCTCGCACAACACAAACTTCCCCCGCCGGCACTGCTCGCACGTCCCGCAATGCCCCCCGTACCACCCCACGCCCGCCCGCTGCCCTGGCTTCAACCGCTCCACCCCGCTGCCCACCGCATCCACCACCCCCACCACCTCATGCCCCGGCACCCGCGGATACGCAATCCCCGGCCAGTACCCCTCCTTCACCAGCACGTCCGAATGACACACCCCGCACGCCTGCACCTTCAGCCGCACCTGCCCCGCCCCCGGCTCCGGCACCGGCCGCTCCACCACTTCCAGCGCCCCGCCGGCCTTGCTTACCTGCACCGCTTTCATCGCCGCTCCTTATTCATCCGACTGCGCCGCATCGCCCAGCGGATGCGCCGTCCGAACTTCCTTCTTGATCGTCTCCGCATCCTCATGCCGCGGCACGCGCTTCGACACGCCCTCGTCCGCCGCCTCGCGCTCCCGCTCCTCCCGCAACTGCTCGCGCTCCAGCCGCTTCTTGCCCAGGAAATTCCCGCCCACCGGCTTGCCCGCATTCCGCCCCGTCGGCGGCACAAAGGGCTTCTTCCCCTTCCGCACCGGCTGCCGCCGGAACGGCTTGGGACCCGACGGCTCCGGCTCCGGACGCTGCTTCTTCTCCGCTTCCTCCGCCGCCAGACGCTTCCGCTCCTTCTCCATCTCCTTCTGCTCGTACCACGCCTGCGTCGCCGCACGCGCCTCCGCCTTGTGCTCCTCCGAGCTCGTCTTGTACAGCCACTTCACCTCGCTCGGCGTCAGCGGCCGAAACTCCCCGATCGGCAAGTTCCGAATCGTGATCTTCTCCGCGATCGCCACCCGGTTCAGGTCCCGCACCGTGTGCCCCACCCGCGCCATCACCCGCCGAATCTCCCGGTTCTTCCCCTCCGCGATCTTCACCTCCAAAATCGTCCGCCCACGCTCCCGACCCACCAGCTTCAGACGAAACCGCTCCGTGCGAATCCCATCCGCCGCTTTCGGACCACGAGCCCCCGGCTTCCCCCCGGGACGCTCCGGTCCCAGCCACATCCCCCGCTTGATCTTCTCCAGGTCCCCATGCCCCACCTTCCCGTCCACCTCCACGATGTACGTCTTCTCCACCCCATACCGCGGATGCGTCAGCCGGTTCGCCAGTTCCCCGTCATTGGTCATCAGCAGCGCCCCGCGCGAATCCATGTCCAGCCGCCCCACCGGAAACACCCGCTCCTTCACCCCCGTCATCAGCTCATACACCGTCTTGCGATTGTCCGGATCCTCCGCCGTCACCAGGATCCCCTTGGGCTTGTTCAGCAGGAAATACACCTTCCCCTGCTCGCGCAGCGAATCTGCTCCCTCCGGCACCGGCCCGCCGCTCGTCCCCGCCACCTCCGTGTCATCCACCGTCACCGTGTCCTTCGCCGGATCCACCATCACCGGCATCTCCGTGCGCACCTCCCCGTTCACCCGCACCCGCCCCGCTTGGATCAACGCCTCGCACTCCCGCCGCGACGCTATCCCACAATCCGCCAAAAACCGCTGCAACCGCGTCTTCATGCTCTTCCTTACTTTAGCAAGGCGACAAAGCCCGCCTGCTCAAAATGATGATCCGCCGTCAGTGCTTCCCGAATCCCCCGTTCCTCCATCACCAGAAACGACACGCAATCGGTCAAGGACCAATCCTTGTCCGGCCGCTGGCGGAAACGCTCCATCCCCCTGGCAAACCCGTCCCCGGTCGCTTCCAGAATCTCCACCACGTCATGAGTCTCGAGCCATTCCAAAAAACCCGCTGCCGACTCCCGCAGACGCGCATCGCTCAAGGCGTTTACAAACTCCAGCAACACCCATTGCGTCGTCACCAGCCGCCCTTGGAACGTGCCCGTCAGTTCCATCGCCAACTCGTGCGCTTCATCGTCTCGATGCACGAACGCCAAAAAATAGGATGTGTCCGCAAACCATTCGGTCATTTCTTCGGCGTCCCATACAGATAGTGGTCATGGTTCCGCGACAAATCCGGGGGAAGCCCGGTGATCTTGCCCCCAAACAATGCCACCGCTTCCGCCAGCGACGAGGGGGCCGCCGTCGCCACCTCCGCCGAAATGTCCACGCGTGTCCCCTCCGGCAACGCCAACGTGCCTTCCGGAACGATCACCCCGCCCCGCACAATTCCCGTCGCCTTGATGACCATCACACGTCCTCCTGTTGTCCCGCCACGCCACCCGCCCCCGGCAACTTCGCCTCCAGCCACGCACAATCCGTCACCATCTTCACCTTCGCCCCCTTCATCTCCCCCGGCAAAAGCAACGTGTCCCCCTTCGTAAACGCCGTCGGCCCCACCCCCTCCACGTTGATCACCCCCTGCCCCTCCAGCACGATCCACACCACCGCCTCGCTGTACGGAATCTCCTGCTCAAACCCCTGCACCATCCGCACCCGTTCCAGCGTGAAATGCGCGCTCGTCACCAGCCGCGTCACCGTCGTCCACACGCTCGCCACGTGGCTCCGCTGCCCCCCCGCCTCTGCCCCACTCCCCGAAAAATCAATGCACTCCAGCGCCTCCGCCACATGCAGCTTCCGCGCCTTCCCGTCCGGCCCCAGCCGGTTCCAGTCAAACACCCGGAACGTCGTGTCGCTCGGCGTCTGCACCTCCGCCGCCAATATCCCCGCCCCCAGCGCATGAATCGTCCCGCTCGGCAAATAATGACAGTCCCCCGCACGCACCGGCACCGCGTTCAACAGCGGCTCCACCTCCCCCGTCTCCAGCGCCGCCTTGAACTGCTCCTTCGTCACCCCCGCCTTGAGCCCCTTGTAAATCTTCGCCCCCGGCTCCGCGTGCATCACATACCACGCCTCGCTCTTCACATGCGCCCCCGCATTGCGCCCGCAATACGCCGCATCCGGATGCACCTGCACCGACAAATCCTGCCCCGCATCCAAAAACTTCACCAGCAACGGAAAATGCGTCCGGCTGCCGGATTCTGAATTCGGCATTCTGAACTCTGAATTCCACACGTCCCCCAGCGTCCGCCCCGCCCACGCCCCGTTCGCAATCACCGACGAAAATGACCCATCCGCCGCCGCCCCCGCCGAATCCACCCCCACCGTCCCCGCCGGCAAATCCGCCAGCTCCCACGCCTCCCCAATCGGCCCGCCACCCGCCTCCACCGGCTTGTTCAACAGCGCGCGCAACCGCGTCCCCCCCCACAACCGCTTCTGAAAGATCGGCTTAAACTTCAACGGATACATCCAACCCTCAACTCTCCCCCTCCAAAAAGGAAAACCCAAAACCCCAATCAATTCGCCCCGTCCCCCCCCAATCAATCACGCCACCATCCGGGTCGATCCCCGGCTAATTCCCGTCACCTTCATGGCCTTCGTGCCTTCGTGCTGAATCCGAATCACGGAGGATTGATCGGCGCCGGCTCCGTCGCCGGAGATGTCGGATCCCCATGCGTCGGCTCCTGCCGCACCTCGATCCGCCGACCGTCCGGATCCCGCAGAATAAACATCCGCCCCAGCTCCGTTTCCCGAATCTCCCGCGGCGCAAACTGGTTCTTCCGGAACTGCTGGTGCAGCCCATCCAGATCATGCGTCTCAAACCCCAGCCCCGTCTGGTCCGCAGGACCCCCCGCCGCCGGATACAGCTCGAAAATAAACCCCGAGTCCTCCGCCGAATAATGCTCCGGCCCTTCCCCATGCTTCTCCGTCACAAACGAAATCCCGAACCCCTCATAAAACCGTTTGCACGCGTGAATGTCCTTGCACCGCAACACCAGCAGACTCAAAGCCGCCATAACGCCATCCTTTCAGCCCGCCCCGTCCTCTTTCGTCCTGGGTCTTTTCTCTTGAACCCATTTCGTTTATCATTCTATCCGGATGAACGGATCATTACCAGAGAACGCCGGCAACGGCACCGACGACCTCATCGACCTGCTCCGCACGCTGGCCGACCCCATCCGGTTACGGATTATTCGCCTTTTGGAGGGCCGGGTCCAGTCCCCCTCCCCAACTTCCGCCACCTCCGCCATCGCCCCCGCCTCCGCCGGACTCTCCGTCGGCGAACTCGCGGAAGTCCTCAAACTCCCCCAGTCCACCGTCTCCCGCCACCTCAAAACCCTCACCGACGCCAACCTCGCCGAGGCCCGCCGCGATGGCACCTCCATGCTCTACCGCCTCACCCCCGCCGCCAACCTCCACGCCTCCAAACAACTCCGCGAACTCGCCCGCACCCACCTCGACCACGACCCCGTCGCCAAGACCGACGGCCACCGCCTCGCCGCCGTCCTCCGCCGCCGCGAACCCGACACCGCCCCCGACGGCTTCTTCGGCAAACACGCACCCGAATGGGACTCCCTCCGCACCAAGTGGTTCGGCGACCGCTTCCACCTCGAAGCCCTCCTCGCCCTCCTCAATCCCGAATGGACCGTCGCCGACGTCGGCACCGGCACCGGCGCCATGCTCCCCCTCCTCGCACCCCACGTGAAGCAAGTCATCGCCGTCGACCCCTCCCCCGCCATGCTCAAGGCCGCCAAATCCCGCGTCCGCAGCCTCAACCTCCCCAACGTCGACCTCCGCCCCGGCGCCGCCGAACGCCTCCCCATCGAGCCCGCCTCCGTCGACGTCGTCCTCCTCGCCCTCGTCCTTGTCTACACCCCCGATCCCCCCGCCGCCCTCAACGAAGCCCGCCGCATCCTCAAACCCGGCGGCCTCCTGCTGATCATCGACCTCCAGCCCCACACCCTCGAGCTCCTCCGCGAAAAACTCGAACACCGCTGGCTCGGTTTCCCCCAGCACCAGCTCGAAGCCTGGCTCACCACCGCCGGCTTCACCTCCCCCCGCTGGCACCCCCTCTCCCCCGCTCCCGCCAAATCTGCCAAAGACAAAGACACCCCCCACGCCCCTGACCTCTTCGCCCTCCGCGCCACCGCCCCCAACCCCTGACTCCTCCCCCGCACCACCGACCCGCGAGATCGCTGATGCGCCGACCGCCGATGCCCCGTGCGCGGCCGTCGGCCACCTTCGTTACCGCCGCTCCCAACCCCGCGGCTAACCCCGCTGCTCCTCCAAAAGCGCCTCACGCACCAGCCGCACCCCCGGCGTCGCTGGCCGCAACAACTTCTGCGCATACCCCTTCCACACCCCCTGCAACTGGTCGTAATGCGTGCACCCAAACAAAAACGACTGCGTCACGCGCCACTCACAACCCTGCTCCTCCTCCATCAACCGACCCGCCAACGCCTCCATCTCAGAGTCGCTCATGCCTGCCTTCGCCCCCACCAGCATGATTCCCAGCGTCGCAAACCCCGTTTCCTCCGGATACTCCCGCACGCACGCTTCGCGCACCTGTTCAAACACCTCACCAAACATCCCCCACAACACGTCGTCCCCCAGCTCAAAACCATCGTCGATCAACCGCACCACCGAATAGTTCGGCACATACACCCCATGGTCGTCCCGCCCGCCCACCAGCATCACCACCGCCACCGCCGTGGTCAGCACCCGAAACCGCCGAAACCGCGCCGGATCAACCTCCCGCGCCGCAGCCGCCCACCGCGTCAGTCCGATGGTCTCGCTGATATCAAATTCGTCCCGCTCCGGCGCCCGCCGCCTCTCCAGAATCTGCTCCCACGCCCGCACATAATTCTCATAACCCGGATCCTGCGGCGCATACGCCGCCACATCCGCCGGCGTCACAAACCCCAAGGCATATTGAAACAATGCATCGCACGGATCCGTCACGACGACCTTTCCACACGCCACCGGGATAAAATCCGCTGCTCTGCCCATTGAGCTACACGCGCTCGACACTCAGCGGCATATGCAGGCCGGAACCATCTACCAATTCTGCGAACCACCGCCCCCCACCACAACAAAAATCACCGCCCCCCACACCCCAGTCCCTCGCTCCTGCACCCCACTGCCGATGGGGCTTGCCTTGCGCGAACCCCACCCCAAAACCCTGCCCTGCCGCTCCGCAGGAAACCTTCCCCCGCCCCCCCATCCCCCGATAAACTCCCCGCAAAAGGAGCCCCCCACCATGCCCGACGCCCCCGACCCCGCCGCCGACCTCGACGCCGCCATCAACAAACTCCCCCACCTGCGCGACCTCGACCGCCTCACCCAGCTCCGCCTCGTCGAAACCCTCGCCCTCCGCGCCGACACCCCCGACACCGTCATCGCCGCACTCTCCAGCCAGATCCAGCTCGCCAACCGCCTCGATCGCCTCGAAGACCAGATCGCCGCCCTCCAGCGCATGCACACCCTCTACACCACCAACCCCCGCTACCAATTCGCCCGCGGCAAGGTCATCCTCTACCACAAGTGGATCGTCGAACCCCTCGTCGAACGCGCCGACATCCCCCTGGCCCTCATCAACTCCATGTTCGACCGCCTCGACGCCCTCTTCCGCGCTGAACACGTCGGCACCCGCGCCACCGACCTCCTCCGCTGCCGCACCGCCTGGATGATGGGCCGCACCGACGACGCACGCCGCTTCTACGACGCCTGGCGCGCCGCCCCCGCCGGCAAGTCCGACGACTGCGACGCCTGCATCCTCAACGCCCAGATCGAATTCCTCATCGCCGACAACCGCCTCGACGAAGCCTTCGACCTCGCCAAGCCCCTCTTCCAGGGACGACTCCACTGCGCCGAAGTCCCCGCCATCACCTACAGCCGCCTCCTCTTCCCCGCCATCAAACGCGACCAGCCCCAGCTCGCCTTCGGCATGCACCGCGCCACCCTCCGCACCGTCCGCAAAAAACCCGACCTCCTCGCCGCACTCGCCCGCCACATCTTCTTCCTCGCCATCACCGGCAACGCCACCGCCGCCCGCCGCCTCGCCGCCGTCGCCCTCGCCCGCGCCCCCAAGGCCCTCGACTACAGCAGGCTCGGCGCTTACGCCGCCTGCGCCATGTGGTTCGCCATCCTCGCCGTCGAAGGCGTCCCCTCCATCAAGCTCCCCCGCACCTTCCCCCTCGCCGATGACCAGGGCAACGTCCCCACCCCCGAAGCCGCCGCCTTCTGCCTCCAGGAAGCCCGCCACCTCGCCACCCGCTTCGACGCCCGCAATGGCACCTCCCTCTACACCGACGCCCTCCACACCACCGAGGAAGCCATCCGCAACCTCAGCACCCCCCCCACCTGACCCTCAGCCCAAACCCCAAGCCCCTAACCC
>JBEHXY010000098.1:0-10614 GCA_048498455.1 Planctomycetota bacterium
GATCGGGGGTGATGGCGGCGGCGAGCTTGCGCTGGTCGGTCGGCTGGGCGCGCTGCTCGGCGGTTGACGGGCCGAGGTCGAGGGCGACGCGGTTGAAGAATTTCTGGAAGTCGGCGAGGTGCTCGCGGCGCAGCTCGTCGACAGGGCGTTTCAGGGCGTTGTCCACCTGCGAGGTGGTGCGGGCGTGCGGGTTTTCGCCGCGATAGTTTTTGGCGAAGTCCATCGCGTAATTGGTGCCGGCGCCGATGATCAGCGTGAGCTCGTCGCAGTTGGCGAAGACGAGGGCGCCGTTGGTCGCGGCGAGCCTGCCACCCTTGTAGAGGGCCATCACCTGCGTTTCATAAGTGAGGCCGTTAGGCAGCGCGCCCGTGAGCGTGAGGCGATCACCTGCGGCGGCGATGGTGCCTTTGCGCGGGTCGGCAAGTTCGAGCGAGCCGGTGTAGCCGCCGGGCTTGTCGGCGGAGAGATGCATCACGATGACCTGCGCCGGGGCGCTGACGAACAGTTCGCGCCGATACGTCGTGCCGTGGGAACTGTAGAGGACATTGCCGGTGGCGGCAGGCAGCGAGAGCGAGCGCTGGTATGCCGACGCATCGCCGTGCTCGTTCAGCTTGAGGCGCAGATCGGCGAGGAGCTGGTAGCTGCCGAGGGTGCGGTCGTTGCCGGTGGGATTGGTGTCGCCGGACCAGAGGGAATCCTCGTTGAGGTAGATGTGTTCGTCGACGGGCTGCCCGAGAAAGAGCGCCCCGAGCCGCCCGTTGCCCAGCGGCAGGGCGTTGTTCATCACGGTGCGGTCGTCGGCCGGGGCGGGGGCTTTGTACCAGAGCGTGAGCGGCCCGGGCGCCGGCGGGGCGGCGGCCGCGGCGGAGGGAGCGGTCTGGGCAAAGGCGCTGCTGCTGGCCGCCAGCAGCGCCGGCAGGACGATCCGATAAAACCGGGAGGCAGGCGTCCGGGAAAGTTGCATGGTCGCTCCGCTGCAAAGAGGTTGTGGAAAGGGCACATCACAACTACCGCCATCTCCAGCGCGCGTCCAGCATCATTTGTCGCGTTGATTGACGGGGTGTCCTTTGTATTGTAAAGTTCTTGTGAACCGAAAGCCGATGGCGTGCGTAGTCGTTCATGACGGCACGCGACGCCGAGAGGTTTTTTCCTGCGAGGATCGCCTATGGAACTTCGGGAAGCCATGGCCCAGATCGCTGAAATTCGCCAGCAGATGGCGCGCGGGCAGCTCTTCCGCGGGTATCGCGCGGCCACCACCGCTTTTTCGGGCGTGGTGGCGATCGCGACAGCCGCGGCGCAGAGCGTCTTTGTGCGCGAGCCGGCGCGGGAGCCGATCGCCTTTGTGCAGCTCTGGGTGCTGGCGGCGGTGGTGTCGGTGGTGGTGGTGGCGATGGAGATGGTGATCCGCGTGCGGCGGTCGACGTCGGGGGTGCAGAAGCAGTTGACGATGCTGGCGGTGGAGCAGTTTGTCCCGAGCATCGTGGCGGGGGGGTTGCTGACCTATGCGGTGTGCGCCTATGCGCCGCTGCAGACGTGGATGCTGCCGGGGCTGTGGATGATGGTGTTCGCACTGGGCATGTTTGCGTCGAGCCGGTTGTTGCCGCGGACGGTGTTCGGGGTGGCGGGGTTTTACCTGGTGGCGGGGGTGATGACTTTTGCGCTGTGCGCGCCGGAAGGGGATCGGCTGCCGGCGCTGGCGTATTCACCGTTGCTCATGGGCGGCGTGTTCGGCGCCGGGCAGCTGGCGACCGCGGGCATACTTTACTGGAAACTGGAGCGCGGCCATGAGTGACAAATCGGAAGGGCGCTTTGCCTATGAAGGCATCGACCGCGTCATCCATGAAAAAGCGCGCCTGAGCATCGTGGCGTCCCTGGCGGCGCATCCCGACGGGCTGGTGTTCAACGATCTGAAAGAACTTTGCGCACTGACGGATGGGAACCTCAGCCGGCACCTGGCGGTGCTGCAGGAAGCGGGGCTGGTGAAGGTGGAAAAGAGTTTTCAGGGCAACCGGCCACAGACCTGGTGCAAACTGACGGGCGCCGGGCGGAAGCGGTTTGCGGAGTATGTCGGCGAGCTGGAGCGTGTGGTGGCGGACGCCGCCCGCCGGGCACAAGGCGCGGGCGGCGCGAGCAACCTGGGCATCGCCTGAGCGGCAACTGTTTTTGAGCAGAAGCGATAAAGGTCGCCGGAAAGTTCCGGACGTGATTTTTGACGGACGTAAACTTTGCAGTGCAAAGTGAAATGGAGCGGGCGATGAACGTGGTGCTGGCAGAAGCGATGGGGATGTGTTTCGGCGTGAGCGATGCGCTGGCGTTGATGCGCGGGGTGGAACGGCCGGTGGAGGTGACGGTGATGGGGGAGCTGGTGCATAACCCGGTGGTGGGGCGGGAAATTGTGGGGCGGGGATTCAGCGTAATGGGCGAGCAGATGGCGGCAGGCGGGGCGGCGCCGGAAACCGAAACGGTGCTGATCACCGCCCACGGGATGAGCGACACCGAGCGGGCGCGGCTCGCGGCGTCGGGAAAACAGATCGTGGACACCACCTGCCCACTGGTGCGGCGGGCGCACCGGACGGCGCTGAAGCTGGCGGGTGAGGGCCACTTCGTGGTGGTGGTGGGGAAGCGCGGGCATGTGGAGGTGCGGGGGCTGGTGGGCGATCTGCCTCCAGAGGCGTGCGCGGTGGTGGAGCGGGCGGAAGAGGTGCGGGCGTATGGGTGGGAGAAGATCGGCGTGATGGCCCAGACGACGGCGGTGGAGAGCGACGTGGCGGCGATTGCCGCGCGGGTTCGGGAGAAGAACCCGCGTGCCCTGGTGCGGCTGGTGAACACGGTGTGCGCCCCGACGCGCGAACGGCAGGCGGCGCTGGAGCGGCTGGTGGAACAGGTGGATGTGCTGGTGGTGGTGGGGGGACGCGGGTCGAACAACACGCGGCGGCTGGCGGAGACGGGGGCGCGGCTGGGCAAGAGCCGTGGCGTGCGGGTGATGCAGGTGGAGGACGCGCGGGAGCTGGCGGAGGAGGCGTTTGGCGAGGAGCAGTGCGTGGGGGTGACGGCGGGCACCAGCGTATTGCCGGAGACGATCGAGGAGGTGGTGGCAAAGTTGCGGGGGTTTCATGCGGCGTCTGTTGGATGTTGAGAGAGCGCGCGGGTGCGGCTCTGGAGTGAAGGGTTGTCGAGGAGATGGTGATGAAGGAATTGTTTGTGCCGCGCGATTTGCGCGAGCCGCCATCGTTGGATGAGGGGCTGACGACCAGCGGGGTACGGAAACGGCATGCGTTGTTGATCAATCCGTTTTACGCGAAGGATCCGCATGCGAGTTTTGGCAAGCACGTGCTCACGCCGACGCTGGCGCTCACGAGCGTGGCGGCCGGGACGCCGGAGGGGTGGACGGTGGAGCTGTGGGATGAGAATCTGCTGCAGGGACCACCGCCGCCGCGGGCGGGAGAAGCCGCGCCGGCGGTGGTCGGGATCACGGTGCATCTGACGTTTGCGGAGCGAGCGTATGCGCTGGCGCGGTGGTACCGGGCGCGGGGATCGCGGGTGGTGATGGGGGGGCTGCATTGTTTGAGTTGCCCGGAGGAAGTGCGGCAGCATGCGGACATCCTGGCGATAGGGGAGGGGGTGCAGTTGTGGGGGCAGATTCTGCGGGACATTGATAAGGGGCTGGTGCAGCGGGAGTATCGGGCGGAGTTTCGAAAGGCGTATCGGGAGGATCCGGCGCCGCGGCGGGAGCTGTTGCCGCGGCAGAGTTTTCTGACGACGAGCAGCTTGATCGCCACGCGCGGGTGTCACAATCGGTGCGGGTTCTGCTACCTGTCGACGGATGGGCTGGTGATGCCTTACCAGGTGCGGGATGCCGAGCAGATTGCGAAGGAATTCGGGGAGAACGGGGAGCCGTATGGGGTGTTCGTGGACAACAATCTGGGGTCGAAGCGGGAGTATCTGCGGGAGTTGTGCCGGGCGCTGCGGCCGCTGGAGAAGATCTGGAGCGCGGCGGTGAGCATTGATGTGACGGATGATCCGTCGCTGATCCGGGAGATGGGGCTGGCGGGATGCACGGGGGTGTTTGTGGGGTTTGAGTCGGTGACGGATGCGAACCTGATGGATGCGCGGAAGAAGACGCCGCGGGTGGAGGACTATGCACGGCGGGTGGGGATTCTGCACGACAACGGGATCCAGGTGAATGGGAGTTTTGTGCTGGGGTTCGATCATGACGGGAAGGAGTGTTTTGCGCGGACGGTGGAGTGGATTGAGCGGGCGCGGCTGGAGTGTGCGACGTTTCACATTCTGACGCCCTATCCGGGGACGCCGCTGTATCGGCAGATGGAGGCGGAGGGGCGGCTGCTGCATAAGGACTGGTCGAAATGTGACACGGCGCACGTGGTGTTTCGGCCGAAGCAAATGACGGAGGAGGAATTGTTCGAGGGGTATGCGTGGTGTTACCGGCGGCTGTTTTCGACGGCGAGCATCTGGCGGCGGCGGCCGATGCAGTGGGGGGCGGTGCCGGGGTATCTGGGGATGAGTTATCTGTACAAGAAGAGCAACTGGCTGTGGCCGTTTTTGATACGGCATCGGCTGGTGCATCGGGTGTGGCGGCCGCTGGTGGAGATGAGCCGTCGGCGGCAGGTGCGGTTTCGGCGGAAGCTGGAGCGGCGGGAGGTTGCGGGCGTAAGCGGGAGTGTCGTGAGCGCCGGCGTGTGAAGAGCGGAATTGGTTGTGGCGAGAGATGAGGTTGAACATGCGGGATGCAGTGCGCATCGTGCGGGGCTGGGGGTTTGCCGTCGGGGCGTCGATCGGGCTGGCGGTGTTGTGTGACTGGCTGTTGTATCAGCGGGTGATTGGCTGGAGCGCGGGGCTGCTGCTGCTGGCGGCGCTGTCGGTGGTCGTGATCCATGCGGGCGGCATGTTGCGGCGGCGGGAGGGGTTGCTGTCGGTGTTGCTGGTCATGGGCGTGGCGCCGGCATATTTCGAGCAGCCGTCAGTGCTGGCGGGCGCGATGGCTGCGCTGTTGCTGGGGATCTGCGCGATGGTGGGACGGGGGAACTGGAGCGGCCGGGTGCTGGTGTGGGCGCGACGCTGGCTGGTACTGCTGGTGCGCGGGCCGCTGCAGGGACCGCTGGATGTGGCACTGAGCGGGCGATGGCTGTGGCGGCATCCGCGGAAGCGCGGCGGACCGATCGTGTGGAGGGTGGCGCGGTGGATCGTGCCGCTGGGCGTGGGGCTGGTGTTCGCGGGGCTCTTTGCGCTGGCGAATCCGGTTCTTGGGACATGGGCGCGCACCGGATGGGATCGGGTGGCCACGCTGCTGGCGTGGCTGCCGGATTTGCTGGCGCCGCAGCGGGTCGTGCTATGGATGGTGGTCGGGATGGCGGCGTATGCGTTGCTGCGGTACCGGCAGGCGCCCTGGGCGCGCGGCGGTGGGTTGGAGGCGGCGCCCATTGCGGGCGCGGGCCTCGGCGCAGGCCTGGTGGTGCGGTCGCTGCTCGTGCTGAACGCGGTCTTCGGGCTCCAGACGGCGCTGGACATCGTGTACCTGTGGGGTGGGGCGGAGCTTCCGCACCATCTCACCTATGCGCAGTACGCGCACCGGGGGAGCGTACACGCTGGTGGCTACGGCGCTGTTGGCGGCGCTGCTTGTTCTGGCCTGCTTTCGCCGGGGCGGCCGGGCGGGACAATCCTCCGCAGCGCGGCGTCTGGTGTTCCTGTGGATCGCGCAGAATGTGTTTCTGATGGTCTCGACGATCTGGCGGTTGTGGCTGTATGTCGATGCGTACAGCCTCACGCGCTGGCGGATCGCGGCGATGATCTGGGTGGGGATGGTGGCCGTGGGGTTCGGATGGATCGTGGTCAAGATCGTGGCGGGGAGGTCGAATGCGTGGCTGTGCCGTGTGAACGTGGTGACGCTGCTGGCGGTGCTGTATGTTTGCGCGTACTGCAACTTTGGTGGATGGATCGCGGACTTCAACGTGCGGCATTGCCGGGAGGTGAATGGCGGCGGGGCACCGTTGGATGTGGCGTACCTGCGTGACCTGGGCGTGGTGGCGCTGCCGGCGGTGGAGTGGGTGAAGGGGCGCGTGGAGGTGGGGGCGGTGGAGCGGGTGTTGCGGGAGCAGTTGGGGCATGAGCTGGCGGACTGGCGCGGGTGGACGTGGGAGCGCTCGCGGGTGGCGGAGGCGGTGCCGCCGCTGGACCCGGGGCCGGAGGCGAGGCTGCGGCCGATGGCGTGGAGGGGACGGTGATGGCCGATAGGAGTGTTGTCGCGGAAGCACGGACGTGCGTGCACGAACCTGGGGGCGGCGGAGGCGTACGAGAAGCAGGAGTGGGTGACGTGGTTACGACTGGAGAAGTGACATGCGGGTGATGTTGATCAATCCTCCCCATCCGTCGATCGGGAGCCGGATTCCGCGGGAGCAGTTGCCGCCGCTGGGGCTGCTGTCGGTGGGGGGGTCTCTGGTGGACGTGGGGCACGAGGTGAAGCTCGTGGATGGGGAGTTTGGGCCGATGGGCGTGGAGGCGCTGGCGGAGGCCGCGGAGGCGTGGGGGCCGGAGGTGGTGATGGTGGGGCATTCGGGATCGACCTCGGGGCATCCGTCGGCGAGCGCGGTCATGCGTGCCGTGAAGCGGCGGTTGCCGGCGGTGCGGATCATGTATGGCGGGGTGTTTCCCACGTATCACTGGCGGGAGGTGCTCAAGGAGGTGGAGGTGGTGGACGTGGTGGTGCGCGGCGAGGGGGAGAAGACGATTCGTGCGGTGATGCGGGCCCTGGAAGCGGGGACGGACTTGGGCGAGGTGGAGGGAATTGCGTATCGGGACGGCGGGAGAGTGGTGGGGACGCGGGCGGCAACGATGATTGAGGATCTGGAGGCGTACCGCATCGGCTGGGAGCTGGTGGATTTGAAGCGGTACAGCTACTGGGGAAACCTGCGGGCAGTGGTGGTGCAGTTTTCGCGCGGGTGCCCGCACCTGTGCAGCTATTGCGGCCAGCGCGGCTTCTGGACGAAGTGGCGGCACCGCGATCCGGTGAAACTGGCGGAGGAAATCGCCTGGCTGCACCGCACGCATGGGGTGGAGGTGTTCAATTTCGCGGATGAAAATCCGACGGCTTCGCGCAAGGCGTGGAAAGCCTTTCTGGAGGCGATGATCGCGACCGGGGTGAAAGTGAAGCTGGTGGGCTCGACGCGCGCGGATGACATCGTGCGGGATGCCGACATTCTGCATCTGTACAAGCAGGCGGGGGTGGAGCGGTGGTTGATGGGGATGGAGAATTATGATGAGGCGACGCTGAAGAAGATTCGGAAGGGGGGCTCGATGACCAAGGATCGCACGGCCATCCAGTTGCTGCGGAAGCATGGGATTCTGTCGATGGCGACGTGGGTGGTGGGCTTTGAGGAGGAGCGCGACCACGATTTGTGGCGCGGGCTCAAGCAGCTTCTGAGTTATGACCCCGACCAGGTCCAGATGCTCTATGCGACGCCGCACCGCTGGACGCCGCTGTTTGCGGCGGAGAAGCATCGGCGGGTGATTCAGAAGGACCAGTCGAAGTGGGATTACAAACACCAGGTGCTGGCGACGCGGCACATGGCGGCGTGGCGGGTGATTGCGTGGGTGAAGTTCATCGAGATGGTGATGCAGATGCGGCCGCGGGCGCTCAAGCGGGTGCTGTGGCATCGGGACCGGGCGATACGGCGGGCGCAGCGGTGGTATTACAAGATGGGCAGGCGGGTGTGGTTTCACGAGGTGTGGGGGTTTTTGGCGCGGGAGAAGCGCGTGGCCGATGGGCCGACGGTGGGGGAGTGGTGGCGCGAGGAGGTGGATGGGGAGGAAGCGCTGGTGAAACTGACGGTGCGGCGGAAAGGGGACGCGGCGAAGGAGGTGGCGGTGAGCGTGCGATCGTGCGGATCGGGCGGCGTGCCGGCGCCGCTGGAGATCATGGAGCGGGTCTAAGCGGGTGCGTCTGATGCGGCTATTTGTGAGTGGGCGGATCAGGAGCGTGGGCTGCGCGGTGGCGGGGATCGGGCACCTGGTGCGGTCGCAGCGGAATGCGTGGGTGCATGCGCTGGCGAGCGTGATGGTGGTGGCGATGGGGATTGGGGTGCGGCTCTCGGCGGGGGAGTGGTGCTGGATCCTGGCGGCGATCGGGATGGTGTGGGTGGCGGAGGCGATGAACACGGCGATCGAGCTATTGTGCGATTATGCGTGTGTGCCGCCGGAGCGACATGAGCTGATCGGGCGGGCGAAGGATGTGGCGGCGGGGGCGGTGCTGATGGCGGCGGGGTGTGCTTGTGCGATCGGCGCCTGCGTCATGGGTCCGCACGTGTTCCCGCGGTGAGCAGGCAAGGCAGTCCGGGGAAGCCGAACCTGGGGCGAGTCGGCTTCGGTAAAGCCGCGTTGGGCGACCGCCGCTTACTTGCGCTTGAGGAATGTGGCAACCAGCGACCAGAGGGCAGCAAGAACGAGGACAATCGCAGCGCCGTCAAGCAGCGGATTGTGAAGCGTGTGGATCAGATTTCCGAGGGCCCACGCGCCCAGGAGCGCACTGGTTGCGAGATAGCGTGCGGTGTTGAAGGGCTTGTGGATCCTTGGCGAGGTGTCCCATTGAGCGCAGTTTTCCAGGGGCGTACCGGCGAGGTCCCAGCGCGCTTGTTCGACCGACACGTAGTGAGAGAGAAGGCCCACGATACGCCGCAGTTGCTTTTTGTTGCGATCCATGGGGAGAAGAATGATGGCGGAGCTGGAGGCGATGCCAAGAAATGTTCGCCCACGAATGAAGAGAACCAAGGGCCAGATTCCCCACCAGAGCAGTACGACCAGGCTCGCCGTGGAGGCTCCCCAATTGCCGAAAGATACAATCACCCACAGGACGCCGAGCGGAATGAAGAGGAGGATGAAGCCGAGCAGCCACCACTGCCTGCGACGCACCGCGCCGATGAACGTAATTTCGCTATAGGGAAGCAATTGATTGAAAAGAATCCTGCGGCCGATAGCCGTTCGGGAAAATGCGGTCGATAGGGGATCGCGCACGATGTGGAACAATCCCGCGTCGGCGAAATCGATGCGGATTTCACCGCGCAAATCGAGTTTGATGGATTCTTGCATCGAGGGCGGCACACCCTTTCGCGGCCAAGGATGTCGGAAAAGGGCGCGGTTACTGGCCCTTGCCGAAAAGTTCTTTGATGGTGAGCAGGAGGATTTTGATGTCGAGGCCGAGGGAGCGGCGTTCGACGTACTGGGTGTCGTACATGATCCATTCCTGGAAGTCGGCGGCGCCGCGCATGCGGGAGCGCGACACCTGCCAGAGGCCGGTGATGCCGGGCTTGACGGAGAGACGGGCTTCACGCCACGGCGGGCAGAGCTGATTTTCGTTGAAGGGGGAGGGGCGCGGGCCGACGACCGACATCTGGCCGAGGAGGACGTTGATGAATTGCGGAAGCTCGTCGATGTTGGTTTTCCGCAGGAAGTGGCCGATGGGGGTGATGCGGGGGTCGTAGGCGATCTTGAACTGCGGTCCGTCGACGTTGTTCTTGTCGCGCATCTGGGCCTGCAGGGCGTGGGCGTTGCGGACCATCGTGCGGAACTTGATGCAGCCGAACTGCTTTCCGTGGAGCCCTTCGCGCTTGTGGGCGAAGAAGATCGGCCCGCGGTCATAGAGCTTGATCAGCAGCGCGACGACCAGGCAGATCGGCAGGGTCGCCAGCAGCGCCGCGGTTGCGAAGGTGATGTCGAAGATGCGCTTGAAGAAGTGATACACCGGGCGCGACCTGGCGGGCGGTCCGACGAAGTAGGCGGCGGAGGCGGGATCGGCGGGGAACTGCAGCACGCCCTTGCGGTTGGCGCGAACCAGTTGCCGGGCGGATTGCCAGGGATGTGCGGCGGCGGGCTGCGCGAAATCGCGGTAGGGGCCTTCGAGCTTCCATGCGGCGGCGAGGAATTTCGGACGGGCGCGACCTTCGGCGGGGGGGCGGAATTGCCGGGCGATGGCGACGACGCGGCGGCTGGCGTCGAGCTTGAGATGCTCGCGGTAGGGCGTGGCGGCCTGGCGATCGGTGGTGAGCCAGAGGGCGCCGGCCCGGGCCCCGCGAAGGGCGGACATCGCATAGAGAACGCGGTCCAGGTCCAGCATGCGCGACAGGTGCAGGGCATAGCGGGCGGGCGTGCCCTCGGGCGGGCCGAAGAGATCGCCCTTGCCGATGCGGACGACGGTGGGAAAGCCCACCCGGGCCAGCGCCGCCGCAAGCCCGCGCCCGTCGAGGGCGGCTTTGGCTGCGGGCGTGTGGGTCGTCATGGTGGTCATGGGCGCGGTCAACATCCTGTCGTGGCCCGGACTTCCGGGGTGGTGCCGATGTTTCGCCGCGCGCCGGATCGCGCCGGCGGGCGGCAGGGGATCAGCTCTTTTCGCCGGGATCGATCACGCCGACATCGGCGGCCACTTCGGCGGTCTCGGCCTCCACCGTGGTGGTGGGGGTGGTGCCGGTGTTGTCGACGGTGTCATCAGCGCCATCGCTGGCGTAGGTGAATTTGTACTTGTAGTAGCTCTGACGGTGGGCGACGCCGTTGATGATGATCTTGGGCGTGCGACCGGTGATGCGCGAGAGGGCGTCGAGGGTCTGGTTGACT
>JBEHXY010000099.1:0-10537 GCA_048498455.1 Planctomycetota bacterium
TCGATTCCGAAAACATTCGCGGCGGCAGTATGCCCGTTGAACGTTTAGGGACATGAGCGGGTGAGCCTTGTTTTTCTGCCCAATAACAAGGCGATGAGCGAAAGTGATTACGAACGGATATTCGTTCGGAAGCGGGTTGTCCGCTGGCCGGATAAGCGAAGGGAAGACACTCAAAACAAATGATCGCGCCACTGGCAAAATTCATCGATTGGTCAGCGATTCAGATGGCATACGTCGCGGCGCCGCTGAGACATGGGCCTGAGCCCCAATGGAGATTGGCTGAAGCGCTCGACTTTCTGAACGGGCCGGACTTCATGCCGGCCGCCAGCGATCCGGCGCGGATGGAGTTTGACGGGCGGCGGCATTTCAATGGCTTCCGCTACCTGTCACGATCACGGCGCGATTTGCCATGAAGACGCAAGCGGCAAACAACAACAGGCCTGCACGTGACTTTGAATGTGCTTCTTTACGTGATCGACGCATTGATTGTCGCCTTCGCGCCTGGCGCCGGCGAGAGCGATTCAATCATTCTCATAAGTTCCTGGCAGTCAACGGGCTTAACGACATGCGAGTCAAACCCGGCCTCCTTCGATCTGCGCCGGTCATCTTCCTGACCCCAACCCGTCAAGGCAATCACCATGGGCTGTTTCCCGAGGCGCTGTTTGCGGATAGTGCGGCAGACCTCGTAGCCATCAAGCTTAGGCAGCCCGATGTCCAGCAAGACGACGTCAGGGTTGAATTCAACAGCTTGTTGCACTGCCTCTTCACCATCGCCTGCGGTTCGCGTCTCGTGACCCTGAAGATTCAGAAGCATTGCCAGGCTCCTGACGGCATCCTTATTGTCATCGACCACCAAGATGCGCCGCCCATGGCTTGACTTGGGAGATCGGGCCTCGCGGCGCGTCGTCGGATCGTCCCCTTGGGGTGGTTTGACCCATGCTGGAAGGCGCACGACGAATTCGCTGCCGCAGCCCTCTCCAGCGCTGTGGGCTTTGACAGAGCCACCATGCAACTCCACCAGTCCTTTGACCAGCGACAAGCCTATGCCCAAGCCGCCTCCGGCGCGCTCGGTGGAGTGATGCGCCTGGGTAAACATGTCGAAAACTTTGGGCAGCATTTTCGGCGAGATGCCAATACCATTGTCCCGCACGGAAACCACCGCGTCATCGCCCTCCCGGGTCGCGCGTACTTCGATGATTCCGCCCGGGTCTGTGTACTTACACGCATTGTTGAGGAGATTGCCAATCACCTGGTCCAGCCGCACCGCATCACCATCGACATGGAGCAGTTCGTCTGGCGCAACCACACGTATGTCGTGGTGTCTATCGGCGTAGGTCTTTCGGCACACATCCGCGACTTGAGTCACGATCGCGACCAGATTCACTTTTTCCCGGCGCAGCACGAGCTTGGCGCGTGTGATGCGACTGACATCCATTAAATCATCGATAAGGCGGGCCATGTGCGCGATCTGCCGTTCCATCATGGAGCGGGCTTCGCTGGCTACGGCCTTGTCCACGTTTGCGTGCTTCAGCAGTTCCACCGCGTTCCGCACCGGCGCCAGCGGGTTTCGCAACTCATGTGCGAGTGTCGCCAGGAACTCATCTTTGCGGCGATCCGCATCCTTCAACGCACGGTATAGTTGATTGTTCTCGATGGCCACCGCCGCGCGGTTCGCCAGGTCGGAAGCCAGGTTGAGATCGGCATCCGTATAGCGACGACGCGATTCAGCGGTCGCGAATGTCAGTGCGCCAAGCGTCGTGCCCGAGACAACAAGGGGCACACAGATATAAGACTTAAGGCCCAGTGAGCGGATAAGACGCAGGTGTCGCGTGTCTTTCGCCGCTTTCTCGAGCATTTCGTCGGTGATGTCATGGACAATCGCGGGTTTGGCTGTACGAATTACGGCGCTTATGCCGCCCTCTGCTTGAAGATCCGGTGGATACAGATCAAACAGCTCATGGGCCACTCGAATCCTTTCTTCGTCCTGGTGCGCGACCGCCAGCCGACGCAGCACCCCGTCACCCACCAGATCGACGGCTGACCAGTCGGCGAAGTACGGGACGGCCAGGTTGATGACATTCTGCAGTGTACGTTCGTAGTCAACGACGCCTGCCAGGGCCGCGCTGGCCTCTGCCAGATAACGCGCCGATTCCTCCGCGCGCTTTTGTTCATGAATGTCCGTACTGGTTCCGAACCAGCGCGCCACCTTGCCCGCGTCATCGTAGACCGCAATCGTCCGGATCAGGTGCCAGCGATAGGTTTCCTGCCCCCGGTCCAAGAGCCGCAATTCCATGTCAAAAGGTTTGCCGCTGGCAACCGATGCGGCCCAGCGTTCACTGGCGGCCCTCGCGTCGGCGGGGTGCATGATCGAGGCCCAGCCCTCGTTTCCCACGGTCTGGGGTAGCCCCGTAAACTCGGTCCAACGACGATTCAAATAGTCCACCCGACCGTCAGGCCCTGCCGTCCAGGCAATCTGCGGCATGGCATCCGCAAACTGACGGAATCGTTGCGCACTTGCCTGCGTGGCGATCTCGGCCCGTTTGCGAACACTGACATCACGAAAATATACGGAAAGACCATCGCGCGACGGGAACCCGTTGAGCTCATACCAGCGGTCATGGGCGGGATCGAAAAACTCGAAGCTGACGGGCACGCTCTCCGCCAGCGCGCGGCGATAGTTGCGTTCCACGTCGGTCCCAAGGGTGTAAGGAAACATCTCCCAATGGCTGCGGCCTAGAAGTTCATCGCGGGTTCGCCCCAGGAGCATCTCCGCCTGCCGATTGACGTAGGTAAAACGCCAGTCGCGGTCAAATGCGCAAAAGGAGTCCGTGATGCTCTCGAGAATGGTGCGGTTTCGTTTCTCTTCCTCCCGGACCCTTGCTTCCGCCTTTACCCGTTCCGTAATGTCTCTGGTAAAGCAGCGCGTATGAATGAACTGACCATCGCGCCACAGAACGCTCGAATCAATGAGCACTTCTTTGATGGAGCCATCTTTACACCGCAGGCGGGCCGGGTATTCCACCAGCTTTTGGCCGGCTTGTAGACGGTTGAGGATGTCGCAGATGACCTCCTCGTCTGCATGGAATTCAGCGATGGGGTGACCGAGGTATTCCTCGCGCGTGTAACCGAGCATGTCCAGTTCCGCCTGGTTGACACGTAGCACCGTTCCGTCGGGACCCACCCAATGCAGTCCAATCGTTGCATTTTCAAAAAAGTCGGCAAGCTCCTGCTCACTTTGCCGAAGATCGTTTTCGGCCGTCTTCCGTTCGATAAATTGTCCGACGCTGCCCGCGACAGTGCCCATCAATTCGATGAGGTTTGCATCCGTGTCACGGCGCTCCTGTATGAAAAACTCAATGACCCCGAGCATTCGATCGCCCACGACGATGGGCTGCGCAAATGCATTGTGTAGTCCATTACGGGCGGCAGCAGCGAGACGAGGGAAGTTAGCATCTCTCTCGATGTCGTTTATCCAAACCGGTCTGCGGCTCGCCCACACACGACCAGGTAACCCTTCACCGGATCGCAACGTTTGCGCGCAACTGGCCTTCTCAAAATCTGTGACCGGATTCTCTTGTCGGTGCCACGCTTTTGCACAACCAAGTGCCGTCTGCTCGTCGTTGACTTTCCAAAACAAGCCGACATCCCAGCGGAGGTTTTCGCCCACCGCGCGCAATACGCTGCTGACGCCTTCATCCACGGTGGTGGCGCTGCTCAACGCCTGGGTAACCAAAAGCCGCACATTTCTCTGGTGTTCGAGCCTGCGTTGTTCGGTGACTTCGCGGAAGATCAGGACGACCCCGAAAACTCCGTCCCCAGCATCCCGGATAGGAGCGGCCGAGTCATCGATGGGCCACTCACTGCCATCCCGGGCAATCAGGAGCGTATGATTGGCGAGCCCGACGACGACACCCTCCCGCAGCACCCGCTCAACGGGATTTTCAACCGGCTGCCGCGTTTCTTCGTTTAGAATCTGGAACACTGTCTGCAGGGGCTGGCCTTCGGCGTCGGACGAGTCCCACCCGGTTAACTTCTGGGCGACGGCGTTCATAAAAGTAATGCGGCTCGCCGTGTCGGTGGCAATAACCGCGTCACCGATGCTTCCCAGCGTGACCCGAAGCCATTCCCGTTGCTCATGGACCTGGCCTTCCGCGCGTCGCCGCTGAACCACGATGGCCGTCTGGTTTGCGCCGATACCCAGCAGCAATCGGTCCTGTTCCGTCGGAAAATCCGACCTTGAGGACCCCGCAATTAGCACGCCCTGATCGTCGCCGACGCCAAAGCGGGTGACGGCGAGGTATAACTTCGCTTCACTGAACGGGGTAAGGATGGGAGACCGCATCTCGACTGATTCGGCGGTGAGGAAGGGGGCCACCACCGCACGCGCGGCTTCGATAGTGGCTGACGCAGAATGCTTGCTATGGACAGCTTCCGCGACGCCCTCCCCCCTGGAATTGGCCATCCGGATGTACACAAAATCGAGTGACAAGATATTGAAGAGCACATCCGCGAGGCTCTGAGCAATTCTCGCCGTACCAAGGCCTGTCCAGATTGCAGGCAGGGTCGAGAGCGCGACCAGGTCACGCATGGTCCGCCTCAGGCGGATGTTCTCTTCCGGCGTGTTGGATCTCGGCTCCATAGGCCTTTCACGCGCTTCCCCGGCTGTCGCGGGAGGGTGATGTCTTATGCATGTGGGTCGATCGTTCCTGGAGTTCCTTGAGCATTTCATCGGGTGGAACGTAGAACGGATTCTCCTGCAGGATGCCGCCGACGATGACCATGGGATGTGTCCGCATGATATCCATCACCACGTCCGCGCCAAACTTGGACAGGTCATAGGTGCACACGACGGGATCGTGGTACGCCGGCAACACGTGATTGAGCCGCGTTTCGTACTCCACGATGTCGTGAACACCGGGCAGATCCTCCAAGGCCCATTCCATGTTGGCCACCAGCCGGGTGAGCTTTCCAGGCTGCTTTTTGGCCGGGTCCAAGGCCTCCTTGATGGTCCCGAGCATCCGGAATTGATCGAAGTGGTCGTCTTTGATGTACGCCTCTTGCCACCGGCGCACCTCCAGTTGTCCCCTGGCCTCCGCCTCGGTGACATTGATGCCTTCCTGCTCCAGCCGCTTCAGGTGATTGGGGCGGTGCTGTGGGTCCACAACGTGGAATGCCCGGTCGCCCCGTTCGAAGCCGTCTTTGATGAACGGCATCAGAACCCGGTACTCTTCTTCTTTTGAATGGAAAAATGCACATACGTGACAAGACCGGCTCAGCACCGAACCTGCCAGCCTTACCTGTTGGGTCGCATCAGCCATGATTTCATCCTTGCTTGGCCACTCGGATTTACGCCGTCGCATACCGACATAACAAGGGATAAGAAGTGCCGCGAAGTACTGAAGGGTCGGGAAATAAAATGGGTGAATTGGCGTGTTTCGTAACACTTTTGAGGGTGGGCCGCAAGCTGTGCTCGAGCAGGATGACCCGCTGCGGGGGTCGGTAAACAAAATCGGCCCTGGCGATAGCGCCAAGGCCGTTTCAAATAGCGGGGGGAGGATTCGAACCTCCGACCTCCGGGTTATGAGCCCGACGAGCTACCAGGCTGCTCTACCCCGCGATGTAGAGGAATCATTGTCGCTTCCAACCGCTCAAAAGTCAAGCCCGTCCGCCTTCTGCAACCGCTGCTTGCGCCAAATCCCCGCGCCCGCTCGCGATGATTTTTTCACCCGCTATAATCGTCGAGATTTTCTTCATCCCCCCTCGACCGGAGTGCCCCCCGACATGGCGAACGCACTGGCCAAACTAGCTCTCGAAGACGGCACCCTCTTCACCGGCACCGCGTTTGGCGCCAGCGCCACCGCCGCCGGCGAAGTCGTCTTCAACACCTCCCTCGTCGGCTACCAGGAAATCCTCACCGATCCCTCCTACAAGGGCCAGATCGTCACCATGACCTACCCCCAGATCGGCAACTACGGCATCGCCGATCAGATCGACTACGAATCCTCCCGCCCCCAGGTCGAAGGCTTCATCATCAAGGAACTCTCCCCCATCGATTCCAACTTCCGCTCCGTCGAAACCCTCGACGCCTACCTGAAGCGCTTCGGCGTCCCCGGCATCGCCGGCATCGATACCCGCGCCCTCGTCCGCAAGCTCCGCATCCAGGGCGCGATGAAGGGCGTCATCTGCACCGATCCCGCCCTCGTCAACGATGATGCCGAGCTCGTCAAACGGGCCAACGCCTGGTCCGGCCTCGTCGGCATCGACCTCGTCAAAGTCGTCTCCCCCGCCAAGCCCTACACCTGGGATGAAACCAAGGGCGAGTGGGCCCAGCTCACCGACCGCCACGGCGAATCCTCCTGCAACGTCGTCGCCATCGACTGCGGCCTCAAACGCAACATCCTGCGCAACCTCACCCAGTCCGGCTGCCGCGTCACCGTCGTCCCCGCCAACACCACCGCCGATGAAATCCTCGCCCACAAACCCGACGGCGTCTTCGTCTCCAACGGCCCCGGCGACCCCGAACCCATCCACTACGTTCAGGACACCCTCAAACAGCTCATCGGCAAAAAACCCATCTTCGGCATCTGCCTCGGCCACCAGCTCCTCTCCCTCGCCATGGGCGCCTCCACCTACAAACTCAAGTTCGGCCACCGCGGCGGCAACCAGCCCGTCCAGAACACCGACACCGGCAAAGTCGAAATCACCTCCCAGAACCACGGCTTCGCCGTCGACGTCGCCAGCCTCCGTGATCGCGGCGGCGAACCCACCCATATCAACCTCAACGACAACACCCTCGAAGGCTTCCGCCACAAGTCCGAGCCCGTCTTCGCCGTCCAATACCACCCCGAAGCCTCCCCCGGCCCGCACGACGCCACCTATCTCTTCGACTGCTTCAGCGAAATGATCAAAACCGGCAAAAGCCCGACCGCCGAACAAATGAACGAAGCCCAGAAACGCCGCAACGCCGTCGGCGACAAATCCCCGGCCTGACCCGCGGAGCCCCTGTGTCGAGTTCCGTGACGAGTACCTCATGATCGCCGGCATCCTCTGCGGCCTCGGCGCCGCCTTTTCCCAATCCTTCTCCTACCTCTTCACACGCCACTTCGTCCACAGCCGCGGCCCCGGCGCCAGCCGCGACCTCTTCATCCTCGGCCACCTCTGGATGGGCCTCTTCGGAGCCCTCGGTCTGCTCCTCGTCTGGCCGGCACACGCGCGAGCCCTTCTCGGCTGGCCCATCCTCCTGCCCCTGCTGGGCACCTCGCTGTTTTATCTCACCGGGCAGATCGGCCTCACCTACGCCCTGCGTTATGCCGAAGCCTCCACCGTCACTCCCCTGCTGGGCATCAAGGTTTTTTTCCAAACCCTTCTCTCGCTCACCCTCGGTACCCCCAGCGGTATCGGCGGCGACCGCTACCTCACCGCCTTCCAGTGGCTCGCCGTCGGCCTCTGCTGCGTCGGCGGCCTGTCCCTCAACTACACCGGCGGGCGCATCCCCCGCCGCGCCCTCGCCGGCATCGCCGTCACCCTCCTCACCTTCACCTTCTCCGATTACTTCATCGGCTGCCTCGTCGCCGCCCTCGTCCGCCAGCTCGGCCTCTCCACCGGTACCGCTGCCATCCTCGGCGCCTCGCTTCAATACCTCAGCAGCGGCCTCATCGTCCTCCCCTTCATCGCCACCGTTCACCACCGCTCCCCCCGCGCCTGGCGCGACGCCGCACCCTTCGCCCTCACCTGGTTCGGCGCCATGCTCTTCCTCTTCGCCGCCATCGGTTCCGTCGGCGTCATCCTCGGCACCATCCTGCAATCCACCCGCGGCATCATGACCATCCTCATCGCCTCCGCCGTGGCGCGCCTCGGCCATGAACACATCGAACCCCTCCACGACCGCGGCGTCGTCCTGCGCCGCATCGCCGCCGGAACCCTCATGTTCATCGCCGTCACTTTGTACGTGATTAAGGACCCCCGCCACACTAAACTGTCAGGCGGTGGGGATGATTGGCGAGGCGTGCCGTGGTCACAGAAAAGTATCACAACCTCCTGACCAGCCGCTTCGTCTGCGAGGCCTGCCTCACCCGCTATTTCAGCCCCCACATCCGCTGCCCCGCGTGCCTGATGTGGAACCGCATCCGCCCCTTGACCGAAGGCCTCATCGAAGTCGCCAACACCGACGAAGAGCTCCGCGAAATCATCGCCCGCGGCCAGCAGGTCCTTCTGCCCGAGGCCGCGCCCGAGGACCTTGGTCAACTGGCGGAGGAAGCGCTCGCCTCCCTGCCCATGGAATGGTTGTCGGACCTGCCCCCGGAAGATCCTCCTCCGCCCGTCCCGCCGGAAAACGGATAGCCGACCCCTCTCCCAGCGGCGCCACCGGATAATGCCCCTCCAGCCACTCCACGATCGGCCCCGGCAACGCCCGGTTGTCCGCATCCAACACCACCACCGCCGGCCGAATCCGCCCCGATTCCAACCCCGACAGCAGCTCTGCGTAATCCTGCTCCGCCAGCATCGGCCGAATCTCCCGATGCAGAAAAAAGTAGAACCATGCGTGCGGTCGAAACGGCGCGGTGATGTGCTCCCACCCGTCAAACACCTTCGCGTCCGCCGCCGTGTGCTCCTGCACATACGTGAGCGTCGCCCGCTGTTCCGCATTCGAAGGCCCCGCCACCAGCGGTGTCCGCCGAAATGGAAACAGCGCCAGACCCGCCATCACCACCAGCATCCCCAGGTGCCGCTGCCGCAACATCAGCAACCAACACCCCCCCACCAGCGCCACCGCCAACACCACCCCCTCCGTCCCCGAGCCCACAAACGGCGGCCGCAACCGCAGCAAAATAAACACCACCCCCCCCACCGCGAGCGCCGCCATCGCTCCCGCGCGAACCCGCCTCCACCGCCCCAACCACCCGGAAAAATCCACCAGCACCACCGCCCCATACACCGCCAGCAGCACAATCGGCATCAAGAAATACTCGGTGTACGGCACCGGTATCAGAAAAATCCCGGCGATCGTCCCCACCAGCGTTCCCGCCGGCAAAATCAGCCCCCGCCGCACCCCGCCGCGTGTGCACGCCCGAAGCAGACCCCCCACCAGCCCCGCCATTCCCGCCGCCACCAGCACCGGCGCCTCATACGCCAGCTCCCCGATCGCCGCCCACGGATCGAGATGAAACTTCCAATGCGCGTTCATCAAAAACGTGTAGTGCACCAGGTCCGCGGCCGCTCCCGCCAGCGCGAACAATCCCGCCGTCGCCCCGATCGGCACCAGGAACCCGCCCATCAGCGCCGCCCCCATCACCACCCGCCGCCGCCCATCTTCCCCTCGCCGTGGATCCGCCAGCAACACCACCACCGCCGGACAAAACCCCAGCAGCGCAAACAAAATCTTCGGCGTCGCCAAAAACCCTGCCGCCCAGCACACGCCGCTCAAAAACAACCGCCACCCCGCCACCCGCCACCCCGCTCCCCGCCCCGCCCGCCGAAACCCCTCCCCCGCCAGCAGCACGCCCCCCACCATCGCCGGCACCGAAATCAAATCCGGCCGAATCTCCAGTGCCCGGTCCAGGAACATCATCGACGAAAGCGCAAAAAGCACCGCCACCGCCCCCGCCATCCGCGAATGCACCCACCGCCCCATCCGGTAAATCAGCCACAGCAAAAGCCCGCACAACCCCCACATCAAAAAACGCGACACCACCACCGTCGCCAGCGCCCGCGCCGCCGACCGCTCCGGATGCAACACCCCCACCACCGGCGCCAGCAGGTAATACAGCGCCGGCGTGTGATGCTCGAAAAAATCCCGGTAAGGCACCTGCCCCTGCGTGATGCACCACGCCGCGTGCAGATGCTCCAATTCGTCCGCGCACCACCACCGATGCAGCAGGTAATCCACCCGCGCCCCCTGCACGCCCATCACCAACAGCAGCACCACCGCATAAAACCCGCGCGCCGCCCACCGCCGGCTCATGGTGTCCCGCCCGTCAGCCGCTGCCGCCGAACGAACTCCCGCGGCGAGACCCCGAACACCCGCCGAAACGTCCGCGAAAACTGAAACGGATCCCCAAACCCCAGATCGCTCGCCACCGTCCGCACCAGCGCCCCCGGCGCCTGCAACCGCTCCAGCGCCTCCCGCATCTTCAACCGCAGCACATACTGCCACGGACTCTGGTGGTCATACCGCCCGAACAGCCTGCAGATGTACGCCGGGTCCAGCCCGCACCGCGTCCCCAGTTCCTCCAGACCCCGCAAATGCCGATAGTGCGTCTCCATGTAATGCCGGCACCGCTGGTACGTCCCGAACGATTCCGTCCCGATCGCCCCCAGCGGCACCGCGCTCTCCGCAATTCGCAGCAGCAGATGCTCCCCCAGCGCCGCGCAAATCCGCGTCCGGTACGGCGTCTCCCGCAGCCCCGCCGATATCAAATCCTCAAACAGATGCAGCAGTTCCTCCGGCGCCGACGTCTGCACCACCTGGCCCGGCTCCGCCCCCGGCGCCTTGAGCAACCGCTTCGCCTCCGGCCCCACAAACCCCACAAAATACTTC
>JBEHXY010000100.1:0-10535 GCA_048498455.1 Planctomycetota bacterium
AGGGGTGAGGAGGTCGAAATAGTCTTTGAGGCGGGTGTTGAGCATGCCGAGGCGGGTGATTGCTTCTGTTTTTTCAGCGACGACGGTGGCCGGGGGATAGGTACGAAGGAGCGGGGCAGGTTGGTCGAGGAGGACGGGAAAGGGGTTGGAGATGGGGGCGGGTGTAATGGCGTCGCCAAAGCCAACGTCGACTTGCAGGCGTAGCAGGGCGGTGCCGAGGGAGGCGGCGAGGTGGATGCGGACGCCGCCGTATTCATCGGTGTTCCGGATGGGTTCGGCGGTGATGAGAGCGGGGTCGAAGGTCCAGCCGTCGTCTTCGACGGCGGTGGTGGCGATGGTTTGAAAGAGGGCGACGAGGTGTTGGGGGGTGGGATCTCCGAAGCCGAGAAGGTCGAGGTCCTGGGTAGGACGGTGGGGGGTTCCGCGCCAGAGGGTGAAGAGGATGGCGCCTTTGACCACAAAGGCGTGGGCATGCGGGGACGCGGCGAGACGATAGAGCCAGCGTTCGAGGGCGTGGCGAATCAGGAGTTGGTTGTAGTCGAGGTTGGTTGCGCGAGCGAGGTTGAGCAGCCGCTGGCGGACGGAGGCAGCGGCGTTTTTGGCGGTCATTGCAGCATGTCCAGGTAGGGTCGCATGACGTTGGCGACGCGGCAGAGGCGGGCGAAGCGCCAGAGTTCATCCGCATCGAGCTTTCGGGAGCGCCAGGCGATTTGGAGGGCTTCGGTAGCGACGTCGATACCGATTTTGTGCCGGAACTTGAAACAGTCGGCGATGGTTTTGGGGAGGGAGTAGATGGGGACTTCAGTCTTTTCGATTTTTCGACGTTCGATGCCTTCGGTGAGGGAGGGACCGGAGAAATGGGCGATGCGCAGCGGGGGGTAATCGGGTGCTGGGGCACGGGTGCCGGGGGGCAGGGCGAGCCAGACTTCGTGGGGGTTCTGGAGGGTGGCATCGTGGAAGCGGAGGGCGGAGAGGAGGCAAATGACGCCGGAGGGGGCTCGGGCGGCGGCGAGTGCGAGGGCGTGGTGGGGGGAGGGCTCGACGTCGGGCAGGCGGTAGAGACCCCGGGCCGATTTTTCGAGTCGACCGTTGGCGAGAAGCTCGGTGAGGAGGCGCCGGGGAAGGTGGTGGGGGGTGAGGTCGCGGGCGCGGAGGAGGCCTTTGCGTTGGGCGAGGTGGAGGATGTGGTCGTGCGGGGTCATGTGGGTGTTATCGTACTGTTTTACCATAGTTGTTAGCAACTATTTGCTTTTTGTACAAATGGGTGCGGCGGGCGGAAGGGGGTGGGGAGGGATCTGCGAAGGACTGGGCACGGTGGTTTGAAAGCGTTGTGTACGGCAAGCCTGGGTGAGGGGTGTTTGTTGGGGTGGAGCGGGTTTCGGGGATCAGGGGGTTGGGGGTTGGAGGGATTTGAGGATGTTGCAGAAGAGGGCGCCTTGTTCGATGGCGTCGTCGAGGGCGATGTGGGTGTGGGGGAGGGGGTCGAACCAGGTGGCGGGCATGTTGCGCTTGGTGGCGTCGCGGTAAGGGAGGTGGAGGGCGGCCATGGCGAGGGTTTTGATGTCGAGGGCGGAGTGGGAGAAGGGGGATTCGCCGGCGAAGGTGATGAGGTACCAGTAGACGAACATGGCGTCGAAGAGGACGGGGTAGGCGACGAAGACGGGGCGGGCCTTGTGTTTTGTGCAGAGGTCTTTCATCCAGGCGACGTAGGCGGGGAGGGCTTCGGCGGGGTCGCGGCGGTTTTGCTGGAGGGCTTGCCAGGCGGGACCCTGGGATTCCCACCACTCGAGGGTTTTGGGATCGGGGGCGGCGCCCTTGAGGGGGAGGAGGTTGGCGGAGAAGGTGCCGAGGAGCCGTTTGTCGGCGGTGTAGCAGGCGGAGGCGAAGGAGAGCATGGAGTGTGGGCCGGGGATGGGACCGTCGGTTTCGACGTCGGTGGAGAAGTAGAGTTCGGCGGAGGGCATGGGGGAATTGTAGCGATTATTCAGGGTTCCTTATTCATTATTCATGTGGGGGTTTGCGGTGGGTTGGGTTGAGGGATTACAGGGCAAAAAGGGAAGTGGCCGCCGCCCGGAGCGGGGGGCGGGCACGGAAGATACGGGGGCCAGTGGGGGAGGGATCAATGGCTGGCGGTGACAGTGATGGTGGAGACTTCGACGTCGAAGTCGATGACCGAGGGGCCGCCGTGGACGAGGTTGCCGCCGGTGGTGCCGAAGTGGTTGGTGCGTTCGATGTAGGACTGGATTTTGTAGGTGCCGGCCCTGGCGTAGGTGTGGGTGCCCCAGAGTTCCCATTTGCCGGCGAGGTTTTTCAGAAGGGTGCCGATGGAGGCGGGGGAACCGTCGCCCCAATCGATGATGGCTTTGAAGGTGGAGGTGCTGCCGTCGGTGGCGCCGGGGGTGGGGACGGTGACGGGGGCGGGGACGCCGTTGAGAGCGTCGGGGAGGACAGCGACGATGTTGCTGACTTTGCCGTTGAAGGTTTGGCCGGCGGTGGCGGTGGCGGAGAGGCCGTTGGCGGTGTTGAGGTCGAAGAAGACGTAGCTGGAGGCGTAGGTGGTGGAGAGGAGCTGTCCGGCTTTGGTGGTTTGCCAGAAGGCGATGATGATGCCGTGGACGCCGTTGGGGAGGCGGGGGGCGATGGTGTAGAGGTTGAAGGAGTGGGTGTTGGCGACGAAGGAGACGGTGGTGACCTGGCCGTTGTCCCAGCGGACGGCGGCGTGGGAGGGGAGGGCGACGTTCATGCCGGCGACGGTTCCGAGGAAGGCTTGGGAGCCTGGGGCGAAGTAGGGCATGAAGGGTTGGGCGTTGCCGGGGAGGGGGAGGTAGTGGGGGTGATTGAGATCGGTGAAGGAGGCGGAGAGGAGGGCGCGGGGCTCGAGGGGTTCCAGGAGGCGTGGTGGTGAGGGAGCGCGGCGCATGTTGCGACGGGGGGGGACGGCCTTCACTTTCGCTCCTTCTCGACGGATGTGCTCAGGTCGCGTCAAGCGAGGATCACGGCTGAGCTATCCGCACTATGACTTCTGTATTTGCGTCAGTCAATGGAAATGTGAGCAAAAACACCTACAGCCCCGGGGAAGGGCGGCGGCGGGTTCAGGGGATCTGGACGCGGCAGCGGGGCCGGTTTCGGGCTGGAAAACAGGCGAAAAGCTACTGGATCAGATTGGGCCTGTCACAATGGCGGTGCTGATGTTGATGATGGGAAGGGGGGCGAAGGCGCCTGCGGTGGAGTGAACGGCGGTCTGGAGCTGGTAAGCGAGTTTGTAGGTGCCGGGCCTGGCGTAGGTGTGGGTGGCCCAGATCTCCCAGAAGCCGGTGGAGGTGTTTTTGTGGAGAATGCCGCGGGTGTTGGCAGAGTCATCGCCCCAATAGACGAGGGCGGTGAGGGTGGTGGCGGTGTCCGGGATGGGGTCGCCGTTGGAGTCGAGGGTGGGAAAGTCAAAGGGGGTTTGCTGACCATCGGCGGCGTCGTCGAGGTGGTCGCTGATGCGGCCGATTTTGCCGGTGAAGCTGTGTTGGGAGGTGGCATGGAAGGTGATGCCCAAGGGGGAGTTTACGTCGACGAAGAAGAAATTGGGGGAGTAGGCGGTGTTGACGACCTTGCCGGCGGCGGTGACCTGCCAGAAGGCGAGGAAGAGGCCGCGGGCGCCGGGGGTGAGGGGGCGTCGGGCGCTGAAAAGGTTGTAGGAGTTGTTGTCGGGGCCGGGGGTGAGGGCGGCGGAGGTGAATTGGCCGTCGTCCCAGACGATCAGGGCGTGGGCCTTGAGGGTGGTGTCGACGCCTGCGATGGTGGCGAGGGCGTTGGTGGGGCGAACGGGAGAGCCGACGCCGGCGTGGGGCATGAGCTGGCCGTTGGGGAGGACGTGGGGGTGGTTGACGTGTGCAAAGGAAGCGGAGAAAAGGGAGCGGGGTTCAAGGGATTCGAGGAGGGCAGGGGCGGGGTTGCGGTGACGGGTCATGGGGCTCCTGAGAATGGAAGGATCGGGGTGTTGCGCCGGGGAACGGGGAGGCGCCCGGGCGGTGGAAGCCGCGAGCACGTGGGGACTCATCGTCAAGGAGGGGGAGCCTCAATAGGGTAATTTGCGGGAAGGGCGATCAGCGGGCGGGGCTGCCCGAAAGAGGGGCGTGGGGGGGAACGGAAAAAGCGCGGATTCGCCGCTTGTACGAATGTATTGTCGTCTTTAAATATTTACATTTAATATAAGTGTTTCAGCCGACTTCGAAGCAGCAGCGGGGGCCGCCTTCGGATTTGCGGCGTTCGCAGTGTTCGTGGACGGGGCGGCCGGTGAGGTCGGCGAGGAGGGTTTCGACGAGGCGACAGACGTCGGGGTGGTTGGAGACGGCTTCGGAGAGGGGGCAGCCCTGGCCCTGGATGAAGGTGCGGCTTTTTTCCTTGCGGGTGGTGGCGATGGCGCCGAGGTCGGTGAGGAGGCGGAGGGCGTAGGCGATGCGGTCGGGGGTGGGGCGGCTGCGGAGGGGATCGAGGTGCGGGGCGGCGAGGGCGTGGCCGGCGTTTTCGACGAGGCGGCGGGCATCTTCGGGGGAGAGGTGGTTGCCCAGGGCGGAGAGCAGGGCGTTGAGGACGGGGACGTAGAGGCGGGAGAAGTGTTCGCGGGCGCGGCCGGTGAGGGCGAAGAGGGCGTGGGGCTTGCGGACGCCGGGGAGGAATCCGGCGGGTGCGACGAGGCCTTCGGCTTCGAGGGCGGCGAGGTGAGCGCGGACGGCGTTGTCGGTGAGTTTGAGCTGGGCGGCGATGTCGTTGACGGTGGTGGGGCCTGCGCGGAGGCGGGAGAGGACTTCGCCGCGGGTGGTGCCGAGGAGTTGAGCGAAGTCAGCGGGCATGGGGCCTCCTGGGGATGCGCGGGGCCTTTCTTATATCCTTTCCCACGGCTTTTAAAAGTCAAAGTTTTTCTTGACTTATTCCGCAGGCGGATGAGAATGGAGGACAGAACGGTTTTTTTGTTTTCACGAAGGAGGTGCATTATGACGACGGTTGGTGTTTCGATGAGCGATGCGGAATCGCGGGCGCACGCGGGGCCGGCGTACGTGGCGTATCGGATTTTGCAGTTGGGATTCGTGGTGGCGCCGATCCTGGCGGGGGCGGACAAGTTCACGGACAAGCTGGTGAATTGGGATCAGTATGCGGCGCCGCAGCTGCGCAACGCGCTGGGGACCAACACGCACACGTTCATGCTGGTGGTGGGGGTGATCGAGATCGTGGCGGGGATCGGGATCGCGCTGAAGCCGAAGATTTTCGGCTACGTGGTGGCGGCGTGGCTGCTGGGGATTATCGTGAATCTGCTGCTGAATGGGACGTATTTTGATATTGCGTTGCGGGATCTGGGGTTGCTGCTGGGGGCCTTGGCGCTGGCGCAGCTGGCGTTGCTGTTTGATGCGCCGCGGGCGCGGGTGTGAGCGGATTGCTGTTGCAGACATGGCAGGAGCCGGCGTGGTGGGGCGCCGGCTCCTTTCTTTTTGCGCAGGGGTAATTTGTGGCGGGAGCGTGCGTTTTTTTCTGAAAAATAATGTCCCAAACGGCTTATGCTCGGGCATGAGGGGGTGATGTTCCAGGATTTCTCACGAGGTGGATGTGACGTTGACGGACCGAGAGGAGCGCACAGATCAGGGGTTGCTGGCGGCGTTTCTCGGCGGTGAGCGCGAGGCGTTTGAGAGACTTGTTGGGCGGCATGCGGGGTGGGTTTATGCGACGGCGCGGCGGCAGCTAGGAGATGATGCGCAGGCGCAGGATGCGACACAGGCGGTATTTGTGCTGCTGTGCCGACGAGCAAAGCGGGTAGCGGGGCATCCGCGCGTATCGGGGTGGTTGTTTATGGCGGCGCAGTTCACGGTGCGGGCGATGAAGCGGAGCGAGCGGCGACGGCGGATTCACGAGCGGCGGGCGATGATGCAGCGCGCGACAACGGCGGCCACGACGGAGATGCTGGCGGGGGTTCTGGATGCGGCTGTGGGGCAGTTGCCGGAGAAGGAGCGGGCGGCGGTGATCCTGCGATTTTACGAAGGGCAGGATTTTGCGGGGGTGGCGGCGGGGCTTGTGATTTCGGAGGCGGCAGCGCGAAAGCGCGTCACGCGCGCGGTGGAGCGGCTTCGGGCGAAGCTTGGGCCAGGGGTGACGGCGGGGAGCGTGAGTGCGGCGGCGATGCAAGGAATGCCGGTGCATGTCGCAGCGATCAGCGCGGCGGCAAGCCATGGGGCGCTATGTGCTGCGGCGGGTGGTCCGGTGAGTGTTGGCGTAGCGGGTGCGACGAAGGGAGCGACGGTTCTCATGGCGGCGACACACCTGAAATTGGCCGTGGGGGCTGCGGTGCTATTGCTGGCGGCCGGGGTGGTGGGAACGTGGTTCTTTTATCCCTCCGCGCCTCCGCGTAAAACAGTTGTATTGCCGGTGGAGGCGGCTGCACCGGCGACCGCGGAGGCGCCGAAGACTGCACCGACGGCTACTTTCGAAACGGTGTATCAGCCCGGGGCACCGGGGGAGGTGGTGCGCATTCCACCGCCGTTTGTGGAGGGGCGGCTGGAGTTTTATAGGAAGGATGATCCCTTACAGGCGCAGGCGCTGCCCGAGGGCCCTGACGGCATGATCATGGACTGGAGTGACGGGAAGCTGACGCACGTAGGCATGACGTTCGGTGAGGGCCGTGGATACACTGTCGCGCAGTTGATCGACATGTTTCTCAACGTCTATGCGCCCAATGTGGAGGGGCCGGACGCAATTTTGAAGTCGGCGGTGAGCGGTGATTTCATCGTGCGCGATTTCGATTCGAAATCAGATTATCGCGCTGGACTGGAGCGCATGCTCAGCAGCGCTCTGCAGCAGCCGGTGACGTTGACCTTTGCGGATGTCGACCGTCCCGTCTATGTGCTGCATGGCATGTGGACGCCGCACCTGACCTCTACACACGGGAGGATCGCGGGAGTGGAAATTTACGGGCAGGCAATGAACAAGGATATGGATTCTGGCGGCGGCGGCGGGGGAACGCCGCAGGAGTTGGCGCAGCGTATTGGCGAGTGGATTGATCGAACGGTGATTGTGGAGGCGGAGGGTTTGCCGCAGGGCGTGTCCTATCATCTGAACGATGCGCACGACGTTCCGGAGTCGAAGGCCAAGGCGCATGACCCAGAATTGGTGCTGCAGCATGTCGGCGAACAGACCGGGTTAATGGTGACGCAGGAAACGCGCAAGGTGCGGCGGTTGTTCGTGGCGTGGGCGAAGTGAGCTGGAACATGGTGTCGTCACGCATACCAAGGCGGCACGACCTACGGATCATGCATAGCCGTGGGGATTTTTTTGGAACCAGGTCCAGGCGGTGCGGACGATTTCGTCGAGGTTGGTGAAGCGGGCTTTCCAGCCGAGTTCTTTTTCGATTTTGGCGGGGAGGGCGTAGAGTTCGGGGGGGTCGCCGGGGCGGCGCGGGGCTTCCTTGATGGGGATTTGTTTGCCGGTGACGCGCTGGACGGCGTCGATGATTTCGCGGTTGGAGTAACCGCGGCCGACGCCGAGGTTGTAGAAGAGGCCTTTTCCGGGCTGGAGAGCTTCGAGGAGGGCGAGGTGGGCTTCGACGAGGTCCCAGACGTGGATGTAATCGCGGACGCAGGTGCCGTCCTTGGTGGGGTAGTCGGTGCCGTAGAGATCCATGTGGTCTTTTTTGCCGAGGACGACGTTGAGGAGGACGGGGATGATGTGGGTTTCGGGTTTGTGGTCTTCGCCGATGGAGCCATCGGGGGCGCAGCCGGCGACGTTGAAGTAGCGGGGTGCGGCGAAGGCGAGGCCTTCGGCCTTGGCGACGTCTTTGAGGATGTGTTCGACCATGAGCTTGGAGTCGCCGTAGGGGTTGATGGGGCGTTGGGGCATGTCCTCGGTCATGGGCATTTTTTCAGGGATGCCGTAGGTGGCGCAGGTGGAGGAGAAGACGAGTTTTTTGATGTTGGCGGCGTGCATGGCGTCGAGCATGGAGACGGTGTTGGAGACGTTGTTGCGGTAGTACTTGCGGGGGTCGGCGACGGACTCGCCGACGTAAGCGGAGGCGGCGAAGTGCATGACGGCTTCGACTTTTTGCTTTTGGAAGATGTCGATGATCTGGAAGGTGTTGGCGAGGTCGGCGACGAAGAAGGCGGCGTTGGGGTCGACGGCGGCGCGGTGACCGTTGGAGAGGTTGTCGATGCAGGTGACCTGGTGGCCCTTCTGGACCAGGAGTTTGACGGCGTGGGAACCGATGTAGCCGGCGCCGCCGATGACGCAGATATTCATGGGAGCTCCTCAGAAGTGGTCACACAAATGCGGTAAAAATACCGTGCCGATGGTGACCGGCGTGATAAGATACGTCAACCGCCGGGCTGTGGGACGTCCGCGACGGCGGGATACAAGCGCCATGCCAGGAGAGACTCCGATGGGGAAGCTGCCGATGTTTGTGACGCCGCTGTTGGCGGCCGCGTGTTTTTTCGCCGGGTACTCGCTGCGGAGTCCGTCGGCGCAGGCGACGGCGGTGGATCCGGACACAGCGCCGCAGTTGGCGCGGAATTTCGCGCCGTGGCTGCGGGCGATGATTCAGCACAAATCAACGATCGCGGACCAGTTGTTCGTGACGCCGAAGTATATCTATTCGGCGTTTGAGTCGGACACGGGCAAGCGGATCATGGCGCGGTTCAACGGGCTGCAGCCGCATGACCTGAATCTGATCGGGGCGAAGAACCTTGGTCGGAACACGGGGGCGGTGCTGTTCACGATTTCGACGGCGGAGGGGCCGGTGGGGTTAAAGCTGTATTACTATGGCTTCAACGCGCAGATGTTCATTTCGCGGATTGAGCTGGCGGATGACTGGCCGGACATCGAACGGCTGGATTACGGTGTGGATGCGTTGCCGGAGCCGGTGACGGTGCCGCTGATGGGGCAGGCGGTCGACCAGTGACGAGTGCTGAGTGCTGAGTGCTGAGGGGTGAGTGCTGAGGGGTGAGTGCTGAGGGGTGAGTGCTGAGGGGTGAGTGCTGAGGACGCAATTTTTGGGCGGGAGCTGCGCGCTGGTGGGGTGATGGGGGGTCAGGCGATGATGACGTCGTGGTCGCCTTTGGCGGGGATGATGGTGATGGCTGGGGGATCGGTGGGGCAGCGGGACTCGCAGAGGCCGCAGCCGATGCAGACGTTTTTGCGGACGCGGATGCGGCCGGTGTCTTCGTTGACGAAGAGGGCGTCGAGGGCGCCGGTGGCGGTGTGGTCGGGGCCGGCGAGGGGGCAGACGTCGATGCAGAGGGTGCAGGCTTCGCCGCGGTCGCGGAGGCAGGCGGCGCTGTTGACGGTGGCGCTGCCGAGGTGGATGGCGAGGCGGTCGACAAGTTTGAGGGCGCCGGAGGGGCAGGACTTCATGCAGGCGAGGGAGTCGCAGACGACGCAGGGCTGGTCGGCGGGGAGAATGTAGGGGAAGCCATCGCCGGCGAGACCGTGGGGATCGAGGCGGATGGCGGAGGCGGGGCAGGCTTCGACGCAGTAGCCGCACTGGGAGCAGACTTGTTCGAAGTGGCCTGGGGCCATGGCGCCGGGGGGACGGAGGTAGCGGTCGGGCAGGCCGGGGGCGGCGCTGGATTTGACGGGGAGGGGGTGGTGGCGCGGGGCGGCCTGGGGTTGATCGAGGGGGCCGGCGGGGGAAGGGGGCTGGCCGAGGGCGGCGAGGCGTTCGGCTTCGGCGGGGAGGGTTTCGAGGACATTGAGGACGGGCTGGATGCGTTTTTCGAGGATGCCGGCGACGGGGGTGATGAGTTCGCGGAGGGCATCGCCGAAGAAGCCGCGGCGTCCGGAAGGGGGCGAGGGAGGTGGGGGGATGTTGTCGGGCATGGGGTTAGTATAGGAGATGGGGGAGTGGGGTTCGATGGGGTTTGGTAATAGTAACTGGTAATTGGTAATTGGTAATTCGCTGACGCGGGCTGGGAGGGTGCCATTCTTCGGCGTCAGGCAGTTTCCAATTACTCATTACCAATTACCCGTACTGGCGATTGGTAATTTTCGTGGGTGGGCGGGATCGGTCGATAGGTGAAGTGTATGGCGATTGTGCATGATTTTTTGTTGTTGTTTGTGCCGCTGTTCGTGGTGATCGACGTGGCGGGGACGGTGCCGGTGTTTCTGGCGCTCACGCCGGGGTATGGGGAGGGGGAGCGGCGGAAGATCGCGGGGAAGGCGACGGTGGTGGCGGCGGTGACGGGGGTGCTGTTCGTGGTGCTGGGGCAGGCGTTTTTGACGTTTTTGTCGATTCGGGTGGAGGATTTTCAGATTGCGGGGGGGTTGCTGCTGATCGTGCTCACGATCGTGGATTTGCTGACGCCGGGGAAGCCGGCGGTGGACACGGTGCCGGTGGCGGCGAACGACGACATAGCGGTGGTTCCGCTGGCGGTGCCTTTGATCGTGGGTCCGGCGACGATGACGACGTCGCTGCTGCTGCTGAACACGTATTCGCCGGGGTACAACGAGTCGCTGGGGCGGCCGTACGGGACGATCGTGATCGGGACGATGGTGTGCGCCGCGTTGCTGCTGAA